>JAYVXE010000197.1:0-18547 GCA_043785395.1 Burkholderiaceae bacterium
CCGGCTTAATCGCTTGCATCGTCTTTATGGGTTTGCCCGTCTCTGCCAGCGAGGTGCTGACGCCGCGCAAACGCACGGCATAGGCATCACGGTGGCGCAGGTCGGCCGACTCCAGTGCATCAACGCGACGCCCGTAGGTCGCAACCACCTCTGGCAGGGTGTGGATAAAGCGCTGCACCACGGCCTCAATGTCGTCCGGCTCGCCACTGCCGAGCTCCACCATTGCGGCGTTGTCGAGCTGCACCCGCCAGCCACCGTGGGCGGAGCGCCAGAGCTCATTCAGCGGCATATCGATGGCATCAAACAAAGGAACGAGTCGGCGGTACATCGCCAAAACCTCGGAAGCGTCTTCGCTGGCGCCGTGAAAACGCGGCAAATCGTCTTGGTCAATGTCACCGACATTGGCCTCGAACACCTCACCAAAACTGTTGACCATGGCCGATTTTTCCTCCGACCCCCAGTACGCAACAGCTTGATGTTCTTGCAGCTGCACCCGCAGCAGGTTTGGAAACGCACGCCCAACGATGGCTTGCCGCACCCAGGGCAAGGACTCGAAGATTTCGCGTGCCTCGTCCAGATCAAGCGTCAAAAAATTGCCCGGCAACTGCGGCGCCACATTGGCCCGCAGGGTGAGCGCGTTGTTATGCACCTGCTCGCCCTCCACCACAATGCCGCCAATGCCAAACATCGGCAGCCGCAGCAACCACCAGCCCGCCGCCACCAGCACGGCCGCCACGCACAGCATGACCACGACCGATACGGTCAGGTTCATCAGTTTGACGTCCAGGGGCATTGGCATGGCTTCGCGCATCTCAGTCCTTCGCCGGCGTGCGGCTGGGGGTGTCCAGAGCGGCCAGCGCCAGCACCCGCAGGCACAGGGTTTCGTAGTCGATTCCGAGCGCGCGCGCCGACATCGGCACCAGCGAATGGCTGGTCATGCCGGGCGAGGTGTTCATCTCTAGCAAAAACGGTGCCCGGTCGCTGGCGCGCAGCATCAAGTCCGCCCGGCCCCAGCCCCGACAGCCCAGTGCGCGGTAGGCGGCCAGCGTGATGCGTTGGATCTCAGCCTCCTCGGCGGCCGGCAGACCGCTTGGACATTGGTATTGGACGACGTCGGTGAAGTACTTGTTTTGGTAGTCGTAGGCGCCCTCGGGTGCGCGAATCCGCACCACCGGCAGCGCCTGCGCGTCGGCCCCCGTGCCAAGCACGGCGCAGGTCAATTCTTCACCGTCGATGAACTGCTCGCACAGCACGTCGGCGTCGTACTGCGCCGACAGCGCCACGGCGGCGGGCAACTCGGCGGCCGTTTGCACCTTGCTGACCCCAATCGACGAGCCTTCACGCGGCGGCTTGACGATCAACGGCAGCCCGAGTGTGGCGCTGACGCGGTGCAAGGCCTCGGCCTGCTGCTGCGCCGGCGCCAACCAGACATAGGCCGGGGTCGGCAGGCCCTCGGCGGCCCAAATGCGCTTGGTCATGACCTTGTCCATGGCCACACTGGAGGCCATCACGCCCGAGCCGGTATAGGGAATGCCGAGCAACTCCAGCGCCCCTTGCACGCATCCGTCCTCGCCGTGGCGGCCATGCAGCGCAATAAAGCAGCGCGCAAAACCCTCGCGTCGCAGCTCGCTGAGGTCGCGCTCAGCCGGGTCGAACCTATGCGCATCAACGCCTTGGGCGCGCAAGGCCTGCCATACACCCTGGCCCGAAAGCAGCGAGACCTCGCGCTCAGCCGAGCTACCGCCCAGCAGCACGGCTACTTTGCCAAAATTTGTAACAAACATGTCTTTATCGCCCGTATTCATTGCGCTTATAGCTCTCTTTTTTGTAGCAATCCCAGCACTTCAGCCGGCACCCCGCCAATGGTTCCTGCGCCCATGCACAGCAGCACATCGCCGTCGCGGGCCACGCCGATCAGGGCTTGCGCGAGCTCGGCGATGTTGTCCACAAACAGCGGCTCAAGTTTGCCCGCGACCCGCAGCGCACGCGCCAGCGCACGGCCATCGGCGGCCACGATGGGCGCCTCGCCGGCGGCGTAGACCTCGGTCAGCAGCACAGCATCGGCCTGGCCAATGACTTTGACAAAGTCCTCGAAGCAGTCGCGCGTGCGGGTGTAGCGGTGCGGCTGAAACGCCAGCACCAAACGCCGACCCGGGAAGGCGCCACGCGCCGCCGCCAGCGTTGCCGCCATCTCGACCGGGTGGTGCCCGTAGTCGTCGATCAGCGTGAAGCGCCCGCCATCGGCGCTCGGCAACTCGCCGTAGCGCTGAAAGCGTCGGCCCACGCCCTTGAACTCGGCCAGCGCTTTTTGCAGCGCCGCGTCAGGCACGCGCAGCTCGACAGCGACCGCCACCGCGGCCAGGGCATTGAGCACGTTGTGCTCTCCCGCCAGGTTCAGCACGATCTCCAGATCGGGCAGTTGCACGCCGTTGCGCCGTTGCACGGTAAAGCGCATCTGCCCTTGTGCGGCCTGCACGTTCAGCGCCCGCACCTGGGCGTCTTCGGCAAAACCATAGGTCGTCACCGGGCAGGTGACCAAGGGCAGCAGCGCACGCACGGCGGCGCTGTCGGTGCACAAAATCGCCGTGCCATAAAACGGCATGCGGTGCAAAAATTCCACAAACGCCGCCGTCAAGCGGCCAAAGTCATGGCCGTAAGTTTCCATGTGGTCGGCGTCGATGTTGGTGACCACGGCCATCACCGGCAGCAGGTTCAAGAACGAGGCGTCGGACTCATCGGCCTCGACCACGATGTAGTCGCCCTGGCCCAGCTTGGCATTCACACCGGCGCTGTTGAGCCGCCCACCGATGACGTAGGTCGGGTCCATCCCCGCCTCGGCCAGCACGCTGGCGACCAGGCTGGTGGTGGTGGTTTTGCCGTGGGTGCCCGCAATCGCAATGCCTTGCTTGAGCCGCATCAGCTCGGCCAGCATGACGGCACGCGGCACCACGGGGATGCGTTTTTCGCGTGCCGCCAGCACCTCGGGGTTGTCCGGCTGCACGGCCGTCGACGTCACCACAGCATTGGCTTCGCCAATATGCGCAGCAGCGTGGCCAATACAGGTTCGGATACCCAGGCTGCCAAGACGGCGCAGCGTCGCGCTGTCCGTCAAGTCCGAGCCCGAGATGGTGTAGCCCAGGTTGAACAAAACCTCGGCAATGCCGCACATGCCGGCACCGCCAATGCCGACAAAATGGATGTGGTCGATAGCGTGCCTCATGCGCGCACCCCGGCACTGGCTTCACAGGCTTGCACCAAGAGGTGCACCGCTTCAATTTTTTGCATCTTTTTAGCCTCTATCGCCCACTGCATAAATATAGTTCGCTCTGTTTTTTGTAGCAATTCAGCCAACCCATGGGCGCTCAAATCGGCTTGCCGCAGCAGCTTGCCGCCGCCTTGCGCCACCAAGAAGCGCGCATTGGCGCTTTGGTGGTCATCGACCGCGGCCGGGAAAGGCACAAAAATCGCGGCCACGCCAATCGCGGCAATTTCGGTCACGGTGCTGGCACCGGCGCGGCAGACGACAACGTCGGCAGCGGCCATGGCGCTGGCGACGTCGTCGATGAACGGTGTCAGCTCAGCGTCCACACCGGCCTGCGCGTAGTTGGCGCGCAGCGCGTCGATTTGCGCAGCACCGCTTTGGTGCACCACCACAGGCCGCGCAGCCGCAGGGATCAGCGCCAGCGCCTGTGGCAGCAAGGTGTTGAGCGCCTGCGCGCCCAAACTGCCGCCCACCACCAGCAAACGCAGCGGCCCGCTGCGACCCGCAAAACGCAGGGCTGGCCCGGGCTGCTGCAAAAACGCAGAACGCAGCGGATTGCCAATCCACTGGGCGTTTGGCAGCACATCGGGGAAGGCGGTAAAAACATGGCGGGTGAGCCGAGCCAGCAGCCGATTGGCCATCCCCGCCACAGCGTTTTGCTCATGCAGTAACAAGGGCTTGCCCAGCAGCCGCGCCATCAGCCCAGCGGGCAGGCTGATGTAGCCACCAAAGCCCAGCACCACATCGGGCTGCACCCGGCGCAGCACCCGCAGGCTTTGCCAAGCCGCCTTGAGCAAACGCAGCGGCAGGAGGGCCAAGGTGCGCAGACCCTTGCCGCGCACGCCTGAAAAATCGACGCCGTGAAAAGCAAAGCCCTGGGCCGGCACCAGCTGGCTCTCCATGCTCGGCGCACTGCTGCCACGCCCACCCAGCCAGTGCACCGTCCAGCCGCGCTCGCGCAGCGCCAGTGCCAGCGCCAAGGCCGGGAAAATGTGGCCGCCGGTGCCGCCGGCCATGATCAAGGCGGTCTTGCTCATGCCCGACCTCCGCGCATCAAGTACTTGTTCTCGTAGTCGATCCGCAGCACCACGGCAATGGCAATCAGGTTCATCAAAATCGCCGAGCCGCCATAGCTCATCAACGGCAGGGTGAGGCCCTTGGTCGGCAGCGCCCCAAGGTTGACGCCAATATTGATGAAGGACTGAAAACCAATCCAAACGCCAACCCCTTGCGCCACCAGGCCGGCAAAAACCCGGTCCAGCGCAATCGCCTGGCGGCCAATCAAGATGATGCGACGGGTCAACCAGAAGAACAGAAAAATCACACAGACCACGCCCAGCAAACCCAACTCCTCGCCAATCACGGCGAGCAAGAAGTCGGTATGGGCCTCGGGCAGCCAATGCAGCTTCTCCACACTGCCGCCCAGGCCGACGCCAAACAACTCGCCCCGGCCCAGGGCAATCAGCGAATGCGTGAGCTGGTAGCCCTTGCCGAGCGCGTTGTGTTCAACCCAAGGATCGAGGTAGGCAAAAATACGCTCACGCCGCCAAGGGTTGGTCATCACCATCATGGAAAACGCAAACACGATCACCCCGGCGATCAGCGCAAACATCCGCGCGTTGACCCCACCCAGGAACAGAATCGCCATGGCAATCACCGCAATCACCATAAAAGCGCCCATGTCGGGTTCGGCCAACAACAACACGCCAACGATGCCGACCGCTGCCGCCATCGGCAGCACCGCGCGGAAAAAGCGCTCCTTCATCTCCATGCGCCGCACCATATAGCCGGCTGCGTACAGCAGCACTGCAAACTTGGCGAGCTCGGACGGCTGGAAATTCATGACGCCCAGCGAAATCCAGCGGTGTGCGCCGTTCACCCCCTTGCCCACATGCGGGATCAACACCGCCACCAGCAGCAGCAACGCCACCCCAAACAGGGCCGGTGCCATCCGCTCCCACATGGACAGCGGAATCTGAAACGCAACCAATGCGGCCAAACAAGCCACCACCAGCGACAGCGTGTGACGGAGTAAAAAATAGGTCGATGTATAGCGCGCAAAGCGCGGGTTATCGGGCATCGCAATCGAGGCCGAATACACCATCACCAGCCCAAACGCCAGCAAGGCCACGCAGACCCACAGCAGCGGCAAATCAAAACCGGGAACCCGCATCGCAGGGGTGTTCGAACGGGAGAAATCCAGCCCGCCAACCCGTACCGGCAGCGCATCACTGGCGGTCTTGGAAAAGCCCGCCCGCCACTGGTTCAACTGCGCCCATAGCGTTTGGCTCATACAACGCCCTCCAAGGCCATGCCAGCGTCGGGCGCCGAGCCGGCCTGGGCAGCGACCGCCGCGCAGAAAACCTGGCCCCGGTGCGCATAGCCGTCAAACATGTCAAAGCTGGCGCAGGCCGGCGACAGCAAGACGGCATCACCCGCATGGGCGCGCTGCGCGGCTTGCTGCACCGCCTCCTCCAAGCTCGGCACATCGACCAGCGGCACACCGCAGTCGGCCAAAGTGGCGCGGATCAGCGCCGCGTCACGGCCCATCAAAAACACAGCACGCGCATAGCGCGCAACCGGCGCCACCAAGGGCGTAAAGTCCTGCCCCTTGCCCTCGCCGCCCAAGATCAGCAGCACCCGGTGCGCCTCCCCCAAGCCTTGCAAGGCGGCCACGCTGGCGCCAACATTCGTGCCTTTGCTGTCGTCAAAATACGCAACCCCATGGAGCTGCTCCACCAAGACAAGCCGGTGTGGCTCGCCCCGGTAATCACGCAGCGCATACAACATCGGCGCCAGACTGCAACCGGCAGCGCTGGCCAGTGCCAATGCGGCCAACGCGTTGAGCGCGTTGTGGCGGCCACGAATCTGTAGCGCATCAACGGGCAACAGGCGCTGGATATGCAGGGGCTCGTCGGCAACGCGACGCTTGCGCGGCGCGTCACTCTCCAACGCCCGCACCAACCACAGCGTGCCGCCAACCTGCTCCAAACCAAAATCGCCGGGACGCTGCGGCAGGTCGGAGCCAAACAGCAAATGCGGGCGCTGCAGTGGGCGCTGCAACTTGACTTTGCGCGGCGCGGGCAGCAGCGCCAGCACGGCCGGATCGTCGCGGTTGAGCAACAGAAGAGCGTGCGCACCAAAAATCCGCGCCTTGGCAGCGGCGTAGGCGGCCATGCTGCCGTGCCAGTCAAGGTGGTCTTGCGACAGGTTCAGCAACGCGGCGGCTGTCGCCTCAAAACCGGTGGCGCTCTCCAGCTGAAAGCTCGACAGCTCCAGCACCCAGACCTGCGGCAAGGTGTTGGCGTCCAGGTGCGCCCCCAAGGTGTCGAGCAGACTCGGGCCGATGTTGCCCGCCAGCGCCACACTCTTGCCCGCACGTGCGACCAATTGGCCGGTCAGCGCAGTGACGGTGGTTTTGCCATTGGTACCCGTCACCGCCAACAGCGCCGGGCGGTAGCCGCTATCGGCGGGCGTGGGCACCGGCACCGGTACATCCTGCGGTGCGGCATCGGCATCAACCTCAACCTCAACCTCAGCTTCAGCTTCAGCCATTGGCGCAGCGTCCGTCTGCGTGCGCAGCAGCCCCGGTGTGGCCAAATCGGCCAGCGCCTGGGCAAACAAATCCAGCTCACCGCCGACCGGCACGCCCAGCGCCTGCGCCGCCACCAACAGCTCGGCCACATCGGCCGGCGACAAACCGGGTGAGCGGTAAACCGCGCGCACAGCACCGTCTTGCAGCAGCAGCGGCCCCAACGGCCCGCAGACAAAATCCACACCCGCCAACCCCTGGCGCAACGCCGCCAGCTGCGGCGGCTCGGCCCGGCTGTCGGCCACCGTCACCCGCGCACCTTGGCGCACACACCAGCGTGCCATCGCCAGCCCGGACGTACCCAGACCGAGGATCAAGACCGGGAGGTCGTGCAAGTAGTGCTTGGGTGTCATGGGCTTAGCGCAGCTTCAAGGTCGACAAGCCGACCAGGCACAACAACATGGTGATGATCCAAAACCGCACCACGACCTGGGTTTCACGCCAACCGGTTTTCTCAAAATGGTGGTGCAGCGGCGCCATCCGAAACAAGCGCCGACCTTGGCCGTAGCGCCTGCGGCTGTACTTGAAGTACAGCACTTGCAGCATCACCGACAAAGCCTCGACCACAAAGATGCCCCCCATGATTGCCAGCACAATCTCTTGGCGCACGATCACCGCCACCGTGCCCAGCGCGGCCCCCAGCGCCAGCGCACCGACATCACCCATAAAGACCTGCGCCGGATGGGTGTTGAACCACAAAAAGGCGAGCCCAGCCCCGGCCATCGCAGCACAGAAAACCAGCAGCTCGCCAGCGCCCGGAATATGCGGAAACAGCAGGTAGCGCGAATACACAGCGCTGCCTGTGACATAGGCAAACAAGCCCAGCGCCGAGCCCACCATCACCACCGGAATGATCGCCAAGCCGTCCAGGCCGTCGGTCAAATTCACAGCGTTGCTGGAGCCAACGACCACCAAGTAGGTCAAGATGACAAAACCGAACACACCCAGCGGGTAGCTGATTTCCTTGAAAAACGGCAGCAGCAAGCCCGCCTTGGGCGGCAAATCGACATCGAAGCCCGAACGCACCCAGTTGAAAAACAACTCAAGCACACGGCCGTTCGAGCTCTCCGAGATGCTGAACACCAGGTACAGCGCCGCCATCAGGCCGATCACGGACTGCCAGAAGTACTTCTCCCGCGAGCGCATGCCCTCGGGGTCTTTGTTGACCACTTTGCGCCAGTCGTCGACCCAGCCAATGGCCCCAAAACCCAGCATCACCAGCAGCACAATCCACACAAAGCGGTTGCCCAGGTCGGCCCAAAGCAGGGTCGCGATCGTGATGCACAGCAAAATCAAGACGCCGCCCATCGTGGGCGTGCCGTTCTTGGCCAAATGGGTCTCCATCGCATAGCCGCGCACCGGCTGACCAATTTTCAAAGCCGCCAGACGGCGGATGACGACCGGGCCCGCCGCCAGCCCCAAGACCAAGGCGGTCAAGGCCGCCAACAGGGCGCGCAAAGTCAGGTATTGGAAAACCCGGAAGAACCCGAAATCGGGCGACACCGTCTGTAACCACTGGGCCAACCACATCAACATGCTTGGCCTCCGGTGGGGGAAAGGGATTGAGCAGGCATGGCATCTTCCTCAGGCGCATGTTTTTGTTGTAAGGCGCCGATAGACGCAAGCACGCGTTCCATCTGCATGAAGCGCGAACCTTTGACCAGCACACTGCCGAGCTGCGGCAAGGCCGCCGTCAGTGCTGCCGTCAACGCCGCCCGGTCGGGGTAATGCTGGCCACCCGCACCAAAACTGCGCACGGCATGCAGCGACTGCGGCCCCAGCGCCAGCAACAGCTCAATGCCGCAGGCCTTGGCATAAGAGCCGGCCTCGGCATGGAAGGCCGGGCCTTGGTCGCCGACCTCGGCCATATCGCCAAGCACCAACAGGCGCGGCGCTGGCAAGGCCGCCAGCACGTCGATGGCGGCGCGCACCGAGTCGGGATTGGCGTTGTAGCTGTCGTCAACCAGCGTGATGCTGCGCCCGGCATGCTGCAAGCTCAGCGCCCGCGAGCGACCAGCAACCGGCACAAAATCGGCCCAGCCCTGCGCAATCGCACCCAGCGGCACACCCGCTGCAATCGCACTGGCCGCCGCCGCCAAGGCATTGCGCAGGTTGTGCTCACCGGCAATCCGCAGCCGACCCTGCAAGGCCCCCAACGGCGTCTGGGCTTGCAGCGTCCAGCCGTTGTCGCACCACTGTGCAGCAACCAACGAAACAGCACCGCCCGCGCCAAAACTCAGGCAGCGCCGACTGCCAGCCAAGGCCTTCCAGCTGGCGCTGTAGAGGTCATCCGCAGGAAAAACAGCGACGCCCGCCTCGGGCAAGGCGCTCAATACCGCACCGTTTTCAGCCGCCACAGCCTCCACCGTGTGCATGAATTCCAAGTGTTCACGCTGGGCGTTATTGACCAGCGCCACCGTGGGCCGCGCCAAGTCGGCCAGGTAGGCGATCTCGCCGGGGTGGTTCATGCCGAGCTCCACCACGCCGATGCTGTCGCTGGCGCGCAAGCGCAGCAAGGTCTGCGGCAGACCAATGTCGTTGTTCAAATTGCCTTGGGTCGCCAGCACCTGGGCGGGCGCGAAGGCCTCAAAAATAGCGGCCAACATTTGCGTCACCGTGGTCTTGCCGTTGCTGCCGGTGACCGCCACCAAGGGCAGGGCAAATTGCGCCCGCCAGCCCGCGGCCAGCGCACCCAGCGCCAAGCGCGTATCGCGCACCTCGATGCCCGCCAAACCGGCAGCCTCCAAGCCGCCGTGGGCGATGGCCGCCCGCGCCCCCTGTGCCCGGACTTGCGCCAGCATGCTGTTGGCATCGAAGGCCTCGCCTTTGAGCGCCACAAAAAGGTCGCCCTCTTGCAGGCTGCGGGTATCGGTGTGCACCCGCAGCAGCTCCAACGCCGTGCGCGCGTCTGCGCCCACCAGCCGCGCCTCGGGCATGCGCTGGTGCACCCACTGCCAAGCCTGTTGCAACTGCATCATGTGCGTGCCCCTCGGCCTTGTAGCGCGCGTTGCGCTTCGAGCTGGTCGGAAAAAGGTCGGCGCATGCCGTCGATTTCCTGGTAATCCTCATGGCCCTTGCCCGCAATCAGCACCACATCGCAGGCCTCGGCGCTCGCCAAAACCGAGGCAATCGCCTGCGCCCGGTCCGGCTCAACCGGTGTTGGGCGGCCCGCCATGCCTTGCACAATATCCCCAATGATGCTGTTGGCCGACTCGCTGCGCGGGTTGTCGCTGGTCACCAGCACGGCGTCTGCGTGCTGCTGGGCCGCCGCACCCATCAGCGGCCGCTTGCCACGGTCGCGCTCGCCGCCGCAGCCAAAGATGCACCACAGGCGACCGCCGCGCTGTGTCGCCAAGGGCCGCAGCGCCTGCAAGGCCTGTGCCAACGCGTCCGGCGTGTGCGCATAGTCAATCGCCACCAGTGGCTGCTCGGGCGACTGGATCCACTGCATCCGCCCCGGCACCGGCTGCAACGCAGCACAGGCCGCCGCCGCCGCGTCCAGCGGCCAACCGAGCGCACGCAACGCGGCGATCACGCCCAGCAAATTCAGCACGTTGTACTGCCCAATCAGCTGGGTTTGCACCTGCTGCGCGCCCGCGTCGCCGTCTTCATGCACCGTAAAGCACAGGCCCTGGGGGCTCAGCACAATGTCGCGCGCCTGCAAGCGTGCCGGCGCGCAGGCCGAGAACGTCCACACATCCAAACCCGCCTGCGTATGCAAACTGCTGTGCAGCAGCTGGCCTTGCCGATCATCGATATTGAGCACGGCGGCACGCAAACCAGGCCAGTGAAACAAAACCTCTTTGGCCTGCCAATAAGCCTGCATGCTGCCGTGGTAATCCAGATGGTCTTGGCTGAAGTTGGTCAGCAACGCCAGCCGAATTTGGCAGCCATCGAGCCGCCGCTCGGCCAAGCCAATCGACGATGCCTCCACCGCACAGGCGCGCACGCCCTGGCCCACCAAGACGCGCAATTGCTGTTGCAGCAACACCGGGTCCGGCGTGGTCAAGCCGTTGTAAACCAGCTCCGGCGGCATGCCAATGCCCAAAGTGCCCACCACCGCGCAGGGCTGCGACAGGCTCGACAAGGCCTGCGCCAACCACCAAGCAGTCGATGTTTTGCCGTTGGTGCCGGTAATGGCCAGCACATCAAGCTGGGCCGATGGGTGGCCGTAGTACGCAGCGGCAATCGGCCCGCTCGCAGCCTTGAGCTGGGGATAGCAAGCGATCTGCGGCGCACGGCTCCAAGGGAAAGACGCCGCGCCGTCGTGCTCGACCAGGCAGGCGCCAGCGCCCTGTGCCAACGCCTGTGCCACATGTTGGCGGGCATCGGTGGCAGCCCCTGGCCAGGCCAAAAAGCCATCCCCCGGCGCAACCGTGCGGCTGTCGGTGCACAGCCGCCCCGTGACACGCGCACGCAGCCATTGCACCGCCTGCTCGGGGGTTTGCAACAGGGCGCTCACAACGACGCCTCCAAGGTGTCGGCCACGATTTGCGGGAGCACCTCCATGTCGGGCTGCACGCCCATCATGCGCAGGGTTTGCTGCACCACCTCGCTGAACACGGGGGCGGCCACCAGGCCACCGAAGTACTGCCCGTTGCTGGGCTCATCGATCATCACCGCGACAATGATGCGCGGGTTCTCAATCGGTGCCATGCCGGTAAACCAAGCCCGGTATTTGTTGCTGGCGTAGCCTTTGCCAACCTGTTTGTGGGCCGTGCCAGACTTGCCACCGACCGAGTAGCCCACGGTCTGCGCGCGCTGACCCGTGCCGCCAGGGCCGGCGGCCATTTGCAGCATTTTGCGCACGGCACGGGCATTTTCTGGCGAAAACACCTGAACCCCCGACGCCTGCGCCGGGCTCTTGAGCATGGTCACCGGGATGAGTTGGCCGTCGTGCGCAAACGCTGTATACGAATGTGCCATCTGGAACAAGGACGCCGACAGGCCATAGCCGTAAGCCATCGTGGCCTGCTCCACCGGACGCCAACTCTTCCAGGGCCGCAGGCGCCCGGTGACTGCGCCGGGAAACTGTATCTGCGGTTTTTGGCCATAGCCAAGCGCGGTATAGGTATCCCACATCTCATTGGGCGTCATTTTTTGCGCAATTTTGAGGGCCCCGACGTTGCTCGATTTTTGGATAACGCCCTCTACCGTCAAGGTGCCGTAGTTGTGCGTATCGCTGATGGTGAAGCCGCCCATCGCGTAACGGCCAGGCCCGGTTTCGATCACCGTGCGCGGCGTCACACGCCCGGCCTCTAAGGCCATCGCCACCGTGATCGGCTTCATCGTCGAGCCGGGCTCGAAGGTGTCGGTCATGGCGCGGTTGCGCAGCTGCTCGCCGCTGAGGTTTTTGCGCTTGTCCGGCACATAGCTGGGGTAGTTGGCCAGTGCCAGCACCTCGCCCGTGCGGCTGTCAAGCACCACCACGCTGCCGGCCTTGGCCTTGTGTGCGGTGACTGCGTCACGCAGTTTTTGGTAGGCAAAAAATTGCACCTTGCTGTCAATGCTGAGCTGCAAGTCCGGCCCATCGACGGGCGGGGTCTGCTCGCCCACGTCCTCCACCACCCGGCCCAGCCGGTCTTTGAGCACCCGGCGCGAGCCAGCCGTGCCCGACAGTGCACGGCTGAACGACAGCTCAACGCCCTCTTGGCCGCGGTCCTCGACGTTGGTGAAGCCAACCACATGGGCTGCGGCCTCGCCCTCCGGGTATTGACGGCGGTACTCTTTGCGCTGGTAAATGCCCTTGATGCCCAGGGCGGCAATGCTTTGCCCAACGTCCCAATCCAATTGCCGCTTGATCCAGACAAAAGTCTTGTCCTCGTCTGCCAGTTTTTTGTTCAACTCCGACAGCGGCATCTCCAGCAGCTTGGCCAACTGGGCCAGCTTGGCCCGGTCCCGTTCAACATCCTCCGGGATCGCCCAAATGCTGGCCGCCGGCACGCTGGAGGCCAAAATCAAGCCATTGCGGTCAAGAATGCGGCCCCGATTGGCCGGCAACTCAAGCGTGCGGGCAAAACGCAGCTCACCTTGGCGCTGGAAAAAATTACTGTTGAAAAACTGCACATAAGCGGCGCGCCCCGTCAGCACGATAAAACCCAGCGCAATCACCGCCACAATAAATTTGCTGCGCCACGGCGGCGTTTTGCTGGCCAGCAACGGGCTCGATGTGTAGCGAACACTTCTTCTGCTCATGGCTGCACTCCGGCGACCGGGGCCGTTGCGGCCTGGTAGCCCACATACTGGGTAATCGCCGGGGTTGCCGTGCGCATGTGCAGCACATTCTTGGCCAGCTTCTCCACCCGCAGCGGCGTTGCTTGGGCCCGTTTTTCAACCTGGAGCCGGTCACGCTCGGTGGCCAACTGGCGCGCCTGCGCATGCGCCTGGTCAAGCTCAATGAACAGCCGACGCGCCTGGTACTGGATGTGCACCAAATACAGGGCACTCGCCAACACCGCCGGCAACAGCAACAGGTTCAGACGGAGCATTGACGCCCCTCCAGCCCTAGCAGCGCCAACAGCGCCAACCCCATCCCGTTCATAGCGCCACCTCCGTGCGCTCGGCGACCCGCATGATGGCGCTGCGCGCCCTCGGATTGGAGGCCACTTCGGCAGCACTTGCCCGGCTGCGACTGAGCGCACGCAAATGCATCGCCCTGGGCGCGGCAAACGGCGCCCGGCGGTCGTACTCATCCCGCGCATGCTGGGCAATGAACTGCTTGACGATGCGGTCTTCCAGCGAATGAAAGCTGATCACCACCAAACGCCCGCCTGGGCGCAACACCTGCAAGCTGGCGGCTAGCGCTTGTTGGAGCTCCTCCAGCTCGGCATTGATGAAAATCCGAAAAGCTTGAAATGTGCGCGTTGCGGGGCTCTGCCCCGGCTCGCGGGTTTTGACCGCACCAGCCACGACGTCGGCCAGCTCTGCGGTGCTGCTGATCGGCCCCCGCTCTGTTCGACGAGCAACAATCGCCTTTGCAACCTGAACAGCAAACCGTTCTTCGCCATAGTCACGTACCACCTCCGCAATGTGCTGCTGATCGGCGCTTGCCAGCCACTCGGCGACGCTGACACCACGGCTGGTGTCCATCCGCATATCGAGGGGGCCGTCAAAACGGAAACTAAAACCACGGGCCGGGTTGTCGATCTGCGGCGAACTGATGCCCAAATCGAGTAGCACACCGGACGCGCTGGCCGCCGGCAGTTCGCCCAAATGGCGAAAACCTTGGTGACGGATAGAAAATCGTGGATCAATGATCGCGCCGGCGGCGGCAACAGCGTCTTGGTCTTTGTCAAACGCAAGCAGCCGCCCCTCGGGCGCCAGTCGCGACAAAATCAGACGCGTGTGGCCGCCACGGCCAAAAGTTGCATCGACATAGCTGCCGTTGCACTGCGCTGCTGCTGTATCCGTGCTGCTGAGCAAGGCGTCAACCGCCTCATGCAACAGAACGGTGGTATGTTGCCACGCGTTATTCACAAGCTGCCTCTAAAAAGAAAAGTCTCGGAAGACGTCGGGCATCGCAGCTTGCATCGCTTGTGCCTCTTGGCTGTCGTAGGTGGCCTTGTCCCACAACTCAAAATAGCTGCCCATACCGAGCAATACCGCGTCCTTGGCAATGCCTGCGGCAACACGCAATTCGGGCGAAACCAACACGCGCCCGGTGCCGTCCATCTCGACATCCATCGCATTGCCCAAAAAAATACGCTTCCACCACTGCGCATCCATGGGCAAGGCGACAATCCGCTCGCGAAACTTTTCCCACTCGGGCCGAGGAAAAATCATCAAGCAGCCATGCGGGTGTTTGGTGATGCTCAGCTGCCCCGCCGCCTGCGCGACCAAGACGTCACGATGCCGGGTCGGCACAGAAAGCCGCCCCTTGGCATCAAGACTGAGAGACGAAGCTCCTTGGAACACAGCAGAAAACCCTTGAGTAATGGTGGGGATGGGTACTTGGTTAGCCTCACAAGGTCAAAAATGGCACTTCCCACCACTTAATTGCACTTAATTGCACTGTACCAGAAGAAAAAATTGCACCAAGCGTCTTTGTGCAATGAAATCAATGACTTAGCCCAATCCAGCGGCATTCAAAAACCAAAAACCCTTCTAAATTAAGCACTTAGAAGGGTCTATCAATGTGATGTCTAAATGTCCAAAACGCGCACATAAAAATGTGCGCGGCCACGCCATGGCGGTGCGGCGCGGGACAAGGGCGACATACTCAGCGCTGAAGCCCTGTTTCAAAATCCACCACCCATGACCCTCACTGAACTCAAATACATCGTCGCCGTCGCCCGCGAAAAGCACTTTGGCCGTGCCGCCGAGGCCTGCCATGTGTCGCAGCCCACGCTGTCGGTCGCGGTCAAGAAGCTGGAAGAGGAGCTGGAGCTCAAACTGTTCGAGCGCAGCGCCAGCGAAGTCAGCATGACGCCCTTGGGCGAAGAGATCGTGCGCCAAGCGCAAAGCGTGCTGGAACAGGCGGCCACCATCAAAGAGATCGCCAAGCGCGGCAAAGACCCACTCAGCGGCGCGTTGACGCTGGGCGTGATCTACACCATCGGCCCCTATTTGCTGCCCGACTTGGTGCGCCAAATGATCAAGCACACGCCGCAAATGCCCCTGGTTTTGCAAGAAAACTTCACCGTGCGGCTGCTAGAGATGCTGCGCAGCGGCGAGATTGACTGCGCGATCCTGGCCGAGCCCTTTCCCGATGCCGGGCTCGCACTTGCGCCCCTCTACGACGAGCCTTTCATGGCCGCCGTACCGAGCCGCCATGCATTGGCCGCGCAAAGCACGCTCAGCACCCACGACCTGCAACAAGAAACCATGTTGCTGCTGGGCACCGGCCACTGTTTTCGCGACCATGTCCTGGAGGTCTGCCCGGAGTTCGCCCGTTTTTCCAGCCAGGCAGAGGGCATTCGCAAACGCTTTGAAGGCTCTTCGCTGGAGACCATCAAGCACATGGTGGCGGCCGGCATGGGCGTCACTTTGGTGCCGCGCCTCAGCGTGCCCAAGCGCGCCTTGCTGGCCCAGCGCAAGCCGTCTGCACCGCCAGCCGACAGCGACAGCGATGAGAGCTTTGTGCACTACCTGCCAATCCAGGAGCAAACGCACCAAGCGCCACCGTCGCGTCGCGTGGTGCTGGCCTGGCGGCGCAGCTTTACCCGCTACGAGGCGATTGCCGCGCTGCGCTGCGCCGTGCATGCCTGCGAGCTGCCAGGTGTGCAGCGCCTACCCTGAGGCCAGTCCCGCACAGGCGCAGCACCACGCGTTATCGTTGGAGCCTGCGCTGGGCGCTTATTTTTAACAAATTAGTAGCACATACCGCAACTTAAACATAAGAATAATTGTTAAAACACATTGAAATTCATATAAATGTAGCGTAGCCAGCTATCTTTTATAAATAGGACTTACGCAAAATTGTCCTGGCTAGGCATTTTTCCGCAGACAGTACACCTGGTACGGCAAGAAAAAAGAACGACGCCAGGGCGGTTTTGCGTAAGTCCTCATAAATAAACCACCCCAAACCCACCATGAACACAGCACAAAACGCCATTTTGTCCGCCATTCCCACCGTTGGCCGCTACCTGTTATTCACACTGGCCCCAGATGCAACACCCGCTGCGCTGCGGCGCAGCCTGGCGCAGTTGCAGCAGCCGCAACCGCTGGTGGACGGCCAGCGCGTGCTGCTGGCGGTCGGCCCGCAACTGGTGGACGCGCTGGGCGCGCAGGTGCCAGGCCTGCGCGAGCTGCCCGCCTTGCACGGGCACGGCATCAGCGTGCCGTCGACCCCGCTCGCACTGTGCTGCTGGCTGCGCGGCGACGACAAAGGTGCGCTGCTGCTGCTGGCCCGGCGCATCGAAAAGGCGCTGGCCCCGGCGCTGCGCTTTCAGCGCGCCATCGACGCCTTTGCCCACCAGCTCGGCGCCAACGGCCACGGGCGCGACCTCACCGGTTTTGAGGACGGCACCGAAAACCCGACCGATGCCGCAGCCGCCGCCTGCGCATTGGTGCAAGGCCAAGGCCCCGGTCTGGACGGTTCGAGTTTTATGGCCATGCAGCAGTGGCTGCACGATATGGATGCGTTTGAGGCGCTGACGCCCCAGGCCCAAGACCACACAATCGGTCGCCGCCGCAGCGACAACCAAGAGTTGGCCGACGCCCCGGCGGCATCCCACCTCAAGCGCACCGAGCAAGAAAGCTTCACGCCCGCAGCCTTCGTGCTGCGCCGCTCGATGCCGTGGGCGCTAGGCCATGCGATGGGGTTGGTGTTTGTCGCCTTTGGCCATTCACTGGACGCCTTCGAGGCCCAACTGCGCCGCATGGCGGGCGAGGAGGACGGCGTCGTCGACGCCTTGTTCACCATCTCCAAACCCGTCTCGGGCAGCTACCTGTGGTGCCCGCCCATGCTGGGCGGCGCGCTTGACCTGCGCCAGCTCGGCTGCCACTGAAATCCACCGCCATGCCCAGCTCCCCCGCAAAAACCCGCCTTGCGCTCTACCTCGACCTGATCCGCTGGAGCCGCCCGGCGGGCTGGCTGCTGCTGCTGTGGCCGACACTGAGCGCACTTTGGTTGGCCGCCGATGGCTGGCCGGGCTGGCAATTGCTGCTGGTGTTGACACTTGGCACCATCTTGATGCGCAGCGCGGGCTGCTGCATCAACGATGTCGCTGACCGCGAGTTTGACCGCCACGTCAAGCGCACAGCACAGCGCCCGGTCACCAGCGGCGCGCTGTCGGTCGCAGCAGCGCTGACCTTGGGCGCGCTGCTGGCCCTGTTGGCGCTGGCGCTGCTGCTCAGCACCAACCCGACCGCCGTCCTGTGGTCGCTGCCCGC
Organism: Burkholderiaceae bacterium; assembly: GCA_043785395.1. GTDB lineage: Bacteria > Pseudomonadota > Gammaproteobacteria > Burkholderiales > Burkholderiaceae_C > JAGOEY01. Next base: position 17,688 of record JAYVXE010000197.1, read on the forward strand.
ACTCGGCGTGACCCTGCTCTACCCCTACGCCAAGCGCTGGTTCGCCATGCCGCAGGCGGTGCTGGGCGTGGCCTTCAGCTTTGGCATTCCGATGGCTTTTGCCGCCGTGCTGGGCGGGCCGCAGTGGCAGGTCTTCAACGCCGCCGCCTGGGCCGCAGTGAGCCCGGCGACGCTCTGGGCCAGCGTGCCACCACAGGCCTGGCTGCTGTTACTGGGCAACCTTTTTTGGGTGCTGGCCTACGACACCGAATACGCCATGGTCGACCGCGACGACGACCTCAAAATCGGCATCCAAACCTCGGCCATCACGCTTGGACGCTTCGATGTCGCAGCGGTCATGGCCTTTTACCTTATCTACCTCATCATTTGGACTACAGCGCTCTCTAGCTATGCACTTAATGCTATATTTTATATAGCAATTGCATGCGCTCTAGCCCAGGTTCTCTGGCATTGGCAGCTGATCCGTGCACGCACCCGTGACGGTTGCTTCAAGGCCTTTCGTCTCAACCACTGGATTGGTTTGAGCGTCTTTGCCGGGGTTGTACTGGGATTGGCACTGCGCTAACTGTCATGCATGGGCCAAGCGCCACCGAGCGATGAAACCGCGCCGCCCCCAGTGCACCCGTGGAACTGGCTCTGCCAGGCCACTGGGTGCGCCCCCTTGAGGGGGAGCGCCACAGGCGCTACGGGGGTGGGACAAGTTCACCGCGCCGCGAGACGAGCGCGCCGCCCCCAGTGCACCCGTGGCTCTGGCTCTGCCAGGCCACTGGGTGCGCCCCCTTGAGGGGGGAGCGCCGCAGGCGCTACGGGGGTGGGGCAAGTTCACCGCTTCCAGTGCACCCGTGGAACTGGCTCTGCCA
>JAYVXE010000198.1:0-6167 GCA_043785395.1 Burkholderiaceae bacterium
ACCCGCCAACTGGCGACCATGATGAAGGCCGGGGTCCCACTGCTGCAAACCTTCGACATTGTTGCCCGAGGCAATGCCAATGCCAGCGTCACCAGACTGCTGCACGCCATCCGCAGTGACGTCGAAACCGGTAGTTCACTCAGCAGTGCCTTTCGAAAACACCCTCGATATTTCAATGCCTTGTATTGCAATTTGATCGAAGCGGGTGAAGCCGCAGGCATTTTAGAAACCTTGCTGGAGCGTCTGGCCTCCTACATGGAAAAAATAGAGAATATCAAATCAAAAATCAAATCAGCCCTGATGTACCCGATTGCCGTCCTGTTGATCGCCGCTGCCGTGGTATCGGCCATCATGGTCATTGTCGTCCCTTCTTTCAAAGATTTTTTCAGCTCTGCTGGCGCCGATCTCCCCGGCCCGACACTGGTTGTCATGGCCATCAGCGATTTTTTAGTGGCCGCTTGGTGGTTAATCCTTCTCGGCATCGGCACCAGCATTTACGCCTTTATCCAGGCATTGCGCCGCAGTGAGGGACTGCGAAAAATCATAGACCGCCTGCTGCTCAATATTCCCATATTTGGAACACTGATTAATAAATCCTGTATCGCCCGTTGGACCCGCACCCTGGCGACCATGTTTGCAGCCGGTGTACCCTTGGTCGAGGCGCTCGATTCGGTTGGCGGCGCAGCGGGCAACTCCGTTTACGTCAGCGCGACCGAAAAAATCCAACAAGAGGTGGCCACCGGCATCAGCCTGACGGCGGCGATGACCAATACCAACCTCTTCCCTTCGATCGTGCTGCAAATGTCGGCGATCGGGGAAGAATCCGGCTCACTCGACCATATGCTGGACAAGGCGGCTGAATTTTATGAATCGGAAGTCGATGACATGGTGGCCGGCATCTCCAGCCTGTTAGAGCCGATCATTATCGTTTTCCTGGGCTTGCTCATTGGCGGCATTGTGATCTCCATGTACCTGCCTATTTTCAAAATAGGGCAACTCATCTGATGTGGGCCGTCTCATGGCCTGCGGCCGCGTTGTGGGCTTTGGGTGGCGGCTTGGCCGGCTTGCTGGTCGGCAGCTTTCTCAACGTCGTGGTTTACCGGCTGCCCAAAATGATGGAGCTGCAATGGGCCGCAGAATGTGCGCAGCTCTCACAGCTCTCACCGCTCTCGCAAACCGCGTCAGACCCCCCAGCCCCCTTCAACCTGAGCCGCCCAGGCTCGCACTGCCCACAATGCCAGCACGCCGTCCGCTGGTTCGAAAATATCCCCTTGCTCAGCTATCTGTGCTTGCGCGGTAAATGCTCCGCTTGCGGCTGCCCTATTGGCCTGCGCTATCCCCTGGTCGAACTGGGCACGGGCCTTTTGTTTTCCATCTGCTTCTGGCGCTGGGGCGGCACGCCCACGGCGGTGGTCTGGTGCGGATTTTCTGCCGCACTGCTGACCCTGGCGCTGATTGACTGGGATACGACCTTGCTGCCTGACGACATCACGCTGCCACTGCTTTGGGCCGGGCTGCTCGCGGCGGCGCTGCAGTGGACGAGTGTGCCGCTCGCAAGTGCGCTATGGGGCGCGGTGGGCGGCTACATGTCGCTGTGGTCGGTGTACTGGGCGTTCAAGCTCGTGGTCGGCAAGGAGGGCATGGGCTACGGTGACTTCAAACTATTCGCCGCCCTAGGCGCCTGGTTTGGCTGGCCCGCGCTGGTGCCCATCATCCTCATGGCCTCGGTGATCGGTGCCCTCGTCGGCATCGGCATGAAATTCACAAGTGGGCTGCGTGCCGGAGGCTATCTTCCGTTCGGCCCGTTCTTGGCTGGCGCAGGCCTTACCGCGATGCTCTGGGGTGCTGACAGCATTTTGCGCAGCATCGGACTGTAGGCGGCAATGCACGCACCATTCAAGCTGGGACTCACGGGCGGGATTGGTGCGGGGAAGTCAACAGTCGCCCGCCTGCTGGTCGAGGGCGGCGGCGTCTTGGTCGACGCCGATGCCCTGTCCCGCGCCACCACCATGGCCGGTGGTGCGGCCATGCCGGCCATCCGCGCGCATTTCGGCGTCGCCGTCATCAGCGCAGACGGCGCGCTAGACCGCACGGCGATGCGGGCCTTGGTTTTTTCCGACCCGAGCGCGCGCCAGCAGCTCGAAGCCATCGTTCACCCGCTGGTACACCAGGCCATCGAGGACGCAACGGCCAGGGCGGGCCACCAGCGTTGGCTGGTGCTGGATATTCCCCTGCTGGTGGAGAGCCGCCGTTGGCCAGCCCAGCTCGACCAAGTCATGGTTGTCGACTGCCGCATCGAGACCCAGATCGCCCGTGTCCAGGCGCGCAGCAAGCTGCCCGCAGACGAGGTCTGGCGCATCATCGGCGCCCAGGCCACGCGCGCGCAGCGCTTGGCCGCAGCAGACATCGTGCTGTACAACGACGAGAAAAGCATCGACACCATTCGCCGCGAAGTCGCCTGTTTGGCGCGCCACTTCGGGCTATGATTCGCCAGCCCTTGGAAGCCTGCCGCGTGATCCTGTACGAATACCCCTTTAACGAACGCATCCGAACCTATCTGCGCCTCGAACAATTGTTCCAGCGCCTGGGTGAACTGCTGTCCAGTGAGCAAGCTTTGCCCCACCATTACGCCTTGACCACGGTCTTTGAGATCATGGACGTCGCAGCCCGAGGCGACCTGAAGTCCGATGTGCTCAAGGACTTGGAGAAGCAAAAGAGTATTTTCAACAGCTACCGTGGCAACCGCTCGATTGCCGAGTCGGTGCTGGCCGAGGCCATGGCCCGGCTCGAACACTGCTTCAACCGGCTCAGCGCACTGCCCGGCAGAATAGGGCAGGCGTTGGCCGACAATGAATGGCTGATGGGCATCCGTAGCCGTGCCGCAATCCCGGGCGGAACCTGTGGCTTTGACCTGCCGGCCTACCACGCCTGGCAGCACAAGGATGGGCGTTTGCGCCAGCAACAATTAGGGCACTGGGTCTCCGGCCTGGGGCCGTTGGCCAACGCGATCTTCTTGCTGCTCTCCTTGTTGCGCGACTCCGGAGTTCCTCAAAAAGTCATGACTGAGCACGGCCTGCTCCAGCAATCCCTGGCACAGGGCCGCAGCTACCGGTTGCTGCGCCTGGCCATTGACGCCTCGCTCGGCCTGGTGCCCGAGATCAGCGGCAACCGCCTCATGCTGTCGGTGCGCTTGATGCGCCAAGATGCCGATGGCCGCCTGCACAACAGCAACGAAGCAAGCGCGTTCGAGCTGACGCTGTGCTCTTGAGCCGCACCTGGAGCACGGCAACATGAACCACGCAAACCCCACAAAAATCGTTACCTGCCCCAGCTGCGGCGGAGACAGCGTCTATGCGGCGCACAATCTGTGGCGACCTTTTTGCAGCCAACGCTGCAAAAACATCGACCTCGGCGCCTGGGCCAGCGAAGGCTTTCGCGTCCCCGCTGACGGCTCGCCCGATGACGCGGCGACAGTAGATCCGCAGCACCAGCACTGACGGCAAAGGGCAGCAAAAGGCAGCAAACGGCAGCAAAGAGCGACGAGGGCCGCGACCGGGCCAAGTCCAGAGCACACTTGGAACGTGTGCCCCGATCAAGCCAGGCAGACCGCACGCGGCAGCTGCGCCCGGCGCTCTCGCGCCCAAGCCCACAACGCCAGCACCAAACCCGCCAGCGTCAGCAGAGCCGCCACCCAGCCCAATGCGGCCAAGCCTGGGCCCTGGGCAAGCACCGTGGCACCCATCCAAGCTCCCAGCGCATTACCAAGATTGAACGCAGCGATGTTCAGACTCGATGCCAGGTTCTGCCCAGCCTGCCCGGCCTGCCCCAAGACCCACACCTGCAATGGTGCAACCGTGGCAAAAGCGGCCACACCCAACAACGTGACAAACAATACCGCGCTCAGCGGTGCATAAATCAGCCACGGCATGCTCAGCAGTACCAGCGCCAAGGCCGTCAGCGTCCAAAGAATGGCGCGCATCGGCGCCCTATCGGCAAGCCGGCCACCGAGCACATTGCCAAGCGCCAAACCGGCCCCGAACAGCAGCAAGACCGGCGCGACCGCAGCCTGCGACATGCCGGCCAAAGTCGTCAGCAGTGGCTGAATAAAGGTGTAGACAGCAAACACCCCGGCAAAACCCAACACCGTCATGGACAGGCCGAGCAGCACCTGGGGCCGCACCAGCACCGCCAGCTCGTCACGCAAGGGCGCAATGGTTGGCGCAAGCTGCGGGCGCCGTGGCAGCCACAACGCTAATGCGGCAAAGGCCAGCACGCCGACCAACGTCACAGCCCAAAATGTGGCGCGCCAGCCGTAATGCAGGCCCAGCCAAGCCCCAGCAGGCACGCCGAGCAGCGCGGCAACGGTCATGCCGGTGAACATCGTGGCAATCGCCGAGGCCTGCCGCTCGGGCGCGACCAGGCTGGTGGCCAGCACGGCACCAACACCAAAAAAAGTGCCATGCGTCAGCGCCGTCAAAACCCGCGCGACCATCAACCAACCGTAGCTGGGCGCCAACGCGCAGGCCAGGTTGCCGAGAATAAAGATCAGCATCAGCGCCAGCAACAGGGTTTTACGCGGCAATTGGCGGGATGCCAAGGTCAGCAGCGGCGCGCTCACCGCCACCCCGAGCGCATAGCCCGAGATCAGCAGCCCGGCGCTGGCGATCGGCACCTGCAAGTCGGCGGCAACCTGCTCCAGCAGGCCCATGATGACGAATTCGGTCAGGCCGATGCCAAAAGCACCGGCGGTCAAAGCAAAAAGAGCAAGAGGCATAGGAATAGGAATAGGAATAGGAAGAGCGAAGTTGGGTAGCGGAAAGCAAGATTGACGCAACAATCCATCGGCAGCGTTGCGCGAAAGGCACAAACACCAACGACCGCGTCGAGCACGCATGTTGGCGTCAAGCCATGGCCATCAAAAACGCAATCATCCGTAAAAACCCTCGGTCTGAATAGATAGCGCCAAAGATGTAGATTCGTGAATCCGATTCACAAAAAATAACCACCATGCCACCTACCGCGAACAACCGATCCGGCGAAATGCAAACCCTGGTCGAAATCGTCCAACGTGGCAGTTTTGCCGCAGCCGCCCGCAGCCTCGAACTCACACCGTCAGCGGTGAGCAAACTGCTGAGCCGGCTTGAGGCCCGGCTCGGTGCCCGTTTGCTGCAACGCTCGACCCGCAAGCTGCAACTCACGCCCGAAGGCAACGCCTTTTACCAGCGCAGCCTGCGCGTGCTGGCCGACATCGACGAAGCAGAACGCTGCGTCAGCGCCAACCTGGTGCCGCGCGGGCGCGTCAGCATCCATACCAGCGTGTCCTTGGGCCAGCGCTTGCTGGCTCCCTTGGTGCCGCGCTTTTTGGCCCAGCAACCACAGGTGCAGCTCGACCTTGTGCTGAGTGACCGCGTGGTCGACCTGATCGACGAGCGTGCCGACATCGCCATCCGCTTTGGGGCCCTGCCCGCCTCCGACCTGGTGGCGCGCCGCCTCGGACAAGTCAGCCTGGTCATCGTCGGTGCGCCCAGTTACCTGGCCCGCTGCGGCACGCCGCAAACCCTGGCTGAGCTGCAAACACACAACCGCCTGGGCTGGACCTTTCGGCGCCATGCCAGCGACTGGCCACTGCGCATTAACGGCCAGCTGGTCAACCTGCCCGTGGCCGGCACGGTGCGGGCCAGCGACGGCGAAACCCTGATGCAACTGGCGCTGGCCGGTACGGGCCTGGCCCGACTGTCACGCGACCATGCCCAAAGCGAGATCGAGGCCGGGCGCCTGGTGCCCGTGATGGAGGCCAGCAACCCGAACGATACCGAGCCGCTCCACGCGGTCTACCTCGGCCAAGCCAGCCGCCTGCCGGCACGGGTGCGGGTGACGCTGGACTTCTTGGCCCAACAGCTGACGCAGGCGGTGTTGGATGCGGGCCGGGTGGTCGATCTGGCTTGATCGGTTTTCACCCAAAATTCTATCAATTTAGGAGCTTAAATCAATTTAAACATATAGACTTCAAAATCTATCCAAATTGAAACCCATAAGAATCAAGCGCTACCAGCTATTAAAATAGGATAAATGTCCAGTTCCGTGCGATCATATCCCCCGTCGCAGCTGGCCGCTCTTCAGAGCGCGTGAGCTGATGCATGGCGTGATAGCCTCTTTTAAGCAAAAGG
>JAYVXE010000199.1:0-1812 GCA_043785395.1 Burkholderiaceae bacterium
GGCGCCAAGCCCATCGATGCAGCGCGCATTTTTGTCCAGCCCGGCGGCCAAGGGCCAGGGCACGCTCCTGCAATCGGCCTGGGCCAGCAAGCAGGTGGAAGACCCGCTCACACTGGCCGGCTTGCAGTTCCCCAACCGGGTTGGCTTGGCCGCCGGGCTGGACAAAAATGCGCGCTGCATCGATGGGCTTGGCGCCATCGGCTTTGGCTTTATCGAAGTGGGCACCGTCACGCCCAAGGCGCAGCCCGGCAACCCCAAGCCCCGCATGTTTCGCCTGCCGCAGGCGCAGGCGCTGATCAACCGCCTGGGCTTTAACAACGAAGGGCTTGACGCCTTTATCGCCAACGTGCAGCGTGCGCAGTTTCGCCAACAGCCGGCGCGCCCGCTGCTGCTGGGCCTGAACATCGGCAAAAACGCCAGCACGCCGATCGAGGAGGCCAGCTCCGACTACCTGCAGGCCTTGAGCGGGGTTTACCCATATGCCGACTACGTCAGCATCAACATCAGCTCGCCCAACACACAAAACCTGCGCGCCCTGCAAGCCGACGCCGCACTGGACGCCCTGCTCGGCGCACTGGCCGAGAGGCGCGCGCAACTGGCCCAGGCGCATGGCAAGCGGGTGCCGTTGTTTGTCAAAATTGCACCGGATTTGGACGCTGCACAAATCGCCGCCGTCGCCGCTGCGCTGCTGCGCCACGGCATGGACGGCGTGATCGCCACCAACACCACGCTCTGCCGCAGCGCGGTACAGGGGTTGGCGCATGCACACGAGGCCGGTGGCCTGAGCGGGGCGCCCGTGCTGCAAGCCAGCAACCAAGTCATCCGCAGCCTGCGCAGCGCGCTCGGCCCCGGTTTTCCGATCATCGGCGTTGGCGGCATTCTGAGCGCCGCCGACGCCTGCTCAAAAATCGACGCTGGCGCCGATCTGGTTCAGATCTATACCGGCCTGATCTACCAAGGACCGAAACTGGTCAAGGCCTGTGCGCTGGCCTTGCAACAGCAGGCCAGGGCACGGTGAGACGGCGCCAAGCCACGGCCAGCGGCCAGCGCTGAAAATCACGGCCCTGCCAGGATGGCGGGTGGGCCATGGAAAGCGCAACAAGCTATTCAAGACAGCTATTAATTAAATAGCTTATCACGCAAGATATGTATGGATACCAAAGCTATTTATGCCTGAAATGGCGTGGATACAAGCGATAGTAGCTATAAAATATAAGTATTATGCCTATGGAGCCCATCAACACGGCAGATTGCATATTGTGCAAAACGCGCCGTGCGGCTTGGCGCTGGCTCCCAAGGTCAGGGGCGCGGCGTGAACAGCGGCAACAAGCACTTGCTCACCCGCAGCACGCGACGCGGCCCCAGCGCCAGCACGGTTGCCAGCACGCCACTGGCCACCGCCACCGATGCCACGGGGTAGGCCTGGAGCGTGCGCAGCGTGGCGCTGCGCGGGAAGGCCGGATCGGCACCGTGGTCGGCTGCTGCTGGCGCTGCGGCTGGCGCTGGTGCCGCGCCCCGCGCCGGGCGCGTTGCCAAGCGCGAGCGCTGCTCTTCGATCCGCGCCAACAGCATTTGCTTGTCAAGCGCTCCCGCTTTGGGGGGCTGCTGCGGTGCAGGCGCAGCGGGACTGATGTCGGCGCACAACAACTGCCAGTCCTTGGCCAAGGCGTCCTGGGTAGGGGCAAAGGCGGTGCTGCCACGGCGCAGCAACAGCACAATGCCCAGACCCGAGGCCAGCCACAACAGCAGCCAGACCGAGGCCACCGCCCAGCTCGCCTGCAAGCGATGGGGCGAATCCCAAAACTGCACCAC
>JAYVXE010000200.1:0-6142 GCA_043785395.1 Burkholderiaceae bacterium
CCGCGTGCCTGTGCAGCACGCGCGATCGCCAAAAAGGGATGAACATCACCGGCTGAGCCGATGGCAACGATCAACAGATGCACGCCGAACTTCTGGCTACGCTGCGGCGGCAGACACTGAACTAAGCACTGAACTAGGCATTAAACAAGGCCTTCCGACAGCTCTTTTGGCACCGAGCCTTTCCCGTGGCATAAAAAATCCAGTACCAACTGCTGCACCCGATCGCTGGCGGCCCGGTTTTCAATTTCCAGGAAGTGCCCTGCATTGGGAACTGTCACGAAATCACAGTCCTGGATGTAGTTCTGCATGGCCCGCACATCGGCGACCGAGGTGTATTCATCCAGCTCACCGTTGATGAACAAGACGGGTACCCTGATCTCCTTGAGATTCTCTAGATAACTGTTCACATCCAGGGCCAGGATCTGGTCCACATGGAAACGGATTTGTGCTGCCTCGGACTCATCACGGTGTGTCAGGTAGCGGTGGTTGTAGAGCTTGAGCAAGCGCGGCAAATGCTTGCCGACTGTGTTATTCAGCAAATGGGCTGCCTGTGAATATTTTCCTGCCTCCAGGAAGTCCTTCGCCCCTTGCACATACTCCAGCATGGGCTTATTCATCATCGGCGAAAAAGAGCCCACAACAGCGCTGCGCAAACTGCTTGGGCGCGTGCTCAGGGCCAGCAGATTGGCTACGCCGCCCCAAGAGATAGAAACTACATGGTTGATGCTGAAGCGGTCAATCAGGGACGTCAGGATACCCACCTCATCTTCTTTGGACAGCATGCCCAACCCGGTATTGTGTGGCCGAGACTGTCCGGAATGTGGCAGGTCGTACAGCACGACATTGAAGTGCTCGCGAAGAAATCTTGTCATCTGCCGGAACGAGGTGGTGGTCGCTAAAGCACCATTGACCAACACGACCGAGGCCCGAGATGGATCAAAACCGTGGCATTCGACGAAAACCTGGAAGCGGTCGATGGAGATGATTGTTTTTTTGGTCTGCATGGTGCACTGGTGGAATCTTTAAAATGTGAAGAATAAGTCAAAATTAATATCAAATTTTGACAAGATGCAAACAAATTCTGGAAAACCCGGTGTTTAATTGCAATGCATCAGAAATCTTATGTAACTTGTTGCAAAAACCACCACATTTAAACATATTTTCATCCGTCCCAAGCGCTATCGCGCAACCCGCTACGTGGTTTGCGCCCGCTCCCCTGGGCTGGCAGCACTAGAATCTGCGCCTGCATGCACTGGCAACGCGCTGGCCCCTGTTGGGAACTTTCCGGTAGATTCGGTTTCCTGCGACCTTGGGGCACGTGCCTGCCACAGAGCTCGACGGGGCCATGCCTTGATTACCTCCATACTTACCACCAGACACGCCCGACAAGACTTTTCGCCCCGGTTTGACGGTCTGAATACGCCCACGCAGGCGCCGGGCAAGGTCGCCTCCATCAGCCCTCACACTGCCCTCCCTCTCTTCTACAAGACCCGGACTTACGCAAAACCGCCTTGGCGCCGTTCTTCTCCCTCTGCCGTACCCGCTTGTACCGGCGGCGGAAAAATGCCTAGCCAGAACAGTTTTGCGTAAGCCCTCAAGACAAGAAAGCCGTATGCGATGAAACGCTGGATTCCCTGGACCCTTGCCGTCCTGCTGCTGCTCGTGCTGGCTGGCAGCCTTGGGCGCACCCTGTCCATCCGCAAGCAACAGGCCGCACTGGGTGCCGCCGCCGCGCTCTTGAGGCCGAGCGCGATCGAGCTCGTGCCAAGTGACACGGTGCGGGCCGAAATCCAAGAGCTCACACTGGCTATTCCCCTTTCGGGCACCCTGCGGGCCACCCATTCGGCCATGGTCAAAGCCCGGGTTTCCGGCGAGCTGCAAGGGCTCGCAGTCCGTGAAGGCGACACGGTCAAGGCGGGGCAAATACTGGCCAAAATTGATGCGACCGAATACCTGGCGCGCCAGCGCCAAACCCAGCAACAAGCCGATGCCGCCAAGGCGCAGGTTGAGATCACACAGCGCCAGTTTGACAATAACCGGGCACTCGTCGACCAGGGCTTCATCTCCCAAACGGCACTGGACAACTCCCAGGCCAACCTGAATGCGACCCAGGCCACCTACCAGGCGGCGCTGGCGGCGGTGGAGCTGACGCGCAAGTCACTGGAAGACACCGTTTTGCGCAGCCCCATGGAGGGGCAAATTGCCCAGCGTTTGGCGCAACCAGGCGAGCGCGTCAACATCGACACGCGGGTGGTTGAGGTTGTCGATGTGCGCCACATGGAGATGGAGGCGGCACTGGCGGCGGCCGATTCGCTGGAGGTGCGGGTTGGCCAAACCGCCAGCCTTGCCATTGAGGGAATGCCCGGCGCGGTGGCGGCCCAGGTGGTGCGCATCAGTCCGAGCACGCAAGCGGGCAGCCGCAGTGTTTTGGCCTATCTGGGGATTGACAATCCAGGGGGGCTGCGCAATGGCCTGTTTGCCCAAGGCCAGCTTGATACCGGGCGGCTGCGTACCTTGGCCATCCCGCTGGACGCTGTGCGTACCGACAAACCCCAGCCCTACGCGCAAATTGTGCAAAACAACAGCGTCGTGGATGCACCGCTGGTGCTGGGCGCCCGGGGCCAGATTGCGGGCGAGACCATGGTCGCCGTCACCGGTGTGAGCGAGGGCGCAACGGTTTTGCGCGGCAGCGTGGGCTCGCTGCGCGAAGGCACGCAAGTCAAGATCACCGCACCGGCCCTGCAGCCAGAGCGTCAACCCACTCCAGCGACACCCTAAGCACCATGTGGTTCACCAAAGTCAGTCTGCGCAACCCCGTGTTCGCGACAATGGTCATGTTGGCCTTTGTGGTATTGGGCCTTTTCTCCTACCAGCGGCTGAAGGTGGACCAGTTCCCCAATATTGACTTTCCCGTGGTCGTCATCAGCGCCGACTACCCCGGCGCCTCGCCCGAAATCATCGAGAGCGAGGTCACCAAGAAGATCGAGGAAGGTGTCAATGCGATTGCGGGCATCAATGCGCTGACCTCGCGCAGCTACGAAGGAACATCGGTCGTCATCATCGAGTTCCAGCTCCACATCGATGGCCGCAAAGCCGCCGAGGATGTGCGTGAAAAAGTCGCCGCCTTGCGCCCTTCACTGCGCACCGAAGTCAAGGAGCCCAGGGTTTTGCGCTTTGACCCCGCAAGCCGCGCCGTGTGGTCTGTTGCTGTACTGCCCGACAGCAGCAAAGGCAAGCCCCCGAATGCTGTGGAGCTGACCAATTGGGCCGACCAAGTGCTTAAAAAACGCTTGGAAAATGTGCGCGGCGTCGGCTCGGTGACCCTGGTTGGGGGAACCCGCCGTGAAATCAATGCCTACATCAACCCCCAGGCACTTGAGGCCTATGGGGTCACCGCCGACCAGGTCGCCAGTGCCGTTGGCAACGAGAACCAGGAGTTCCCGCTGGGTGCGATTCGCTCGCCCCAGCAAGAGCGCGTGGTGCAGATCGATGGCCGCATGCAGCGCCCGGAGGACTTCAACCGCATCATCGTCACGCGCAAAGGCGGCTCGGCCATCACCCTTGGCCAGTTGGCGCGGGTGCACGACGGGGCGCAGGAGCTCGACAGTCTGGCGCTGCGCAACGGTGAGCGCACCCTGCTGTTGTCGGTGCAAAAAGCGCAAGACGAAAACACCATCCAGGTCGTGGACGGACTGGTCGAGGCGATTGCCGCACTCCAAAGTGAGCTGCCCCCTGGGTTGCGGCTGGAGCCGATTCTTGATGGCTCGCGCCTGATTCGCGTCGCGGTCGAAAACGTGCGCCAGACCCTGATCGAGGGTGCTGCGCTGACGGTGCTGATCGTTTTCCTGTTCCTGAACTCTTGGCGCTCCACGGTCATTACGGGGCTGACCCTGCCGATTGCCTTGATCGGCACATTTTTCTTCATGGACTTGTTCGGCTTCAGCATCAACATGATCACCTTGATGGCCTTGAGTTTGTGCGTGGGGCTGTTGATCGACGATGCCATCGTGGTGCGCGAAAACATTGTTCGCCACCTCAAAATGGGCAAATCCCCGTACCGGGCGGCGCTGGAGGGGACGCAGGAAATTGGCATGGCCGTGCTCGCCACCACGCTGTCCATCGTGGCCGTGTTCATGCCGATCGGATTCATGGGCGGGATCATTGGCAAGTTTTTCCACGAATTCGGCCTGACGATTGTTGCGGCAGTCTTGATTTCGATGTTTGTCAGCTTCACCCTCGACCCCATGCTGTCCAGTGTTTGGCACGATCCGGCGATTGATGCCGATGGCCAAGGCCGCAAAGTGCCGGGCATTTACGACAAGACGATTGGCCGTGTGACAGGCTGGTTCGACCGCATCACCGACCGGCTGGCAGAGGGCTACCAACGCATCCTGCGCTGGTCCTTGGTTCATAAGCTGAGCACCAGTTTGCTGGCGATTGGGATCTTCATCATCAGCCTGTTCATGGTGCCTTTGCTGGGCACCGAATTTGTCCCCAAGGCAGATTTTTCCGAGACCACGGTCAACTTCTACACGCCGATGGGCTCGTCGCTTGAACACACGGAAACCAAGGCCCGGCAAGTCGATGCCATTCTGCGGGAACTGCCGGAAGTGCGTTACACCTTGACGACGATCAACAGCGGCAATGCCGCTGGCAAGAACTACGCCAGCATCTATGTGCGACTGGTCGACCGCAACCAGCGCGAGCGCAATGTGGACCAAATGTCGGCGCTGTTGCGCCAGCGCTTGCAAAGCATTCCGGGCATCACCGTGACCCATGTCGGCCTGCTCGACGCCGTCGGCGGCAACAAGCACATTGAATTCTCGATCCAGGGCGGTGACCTGCAAGAGCTCGAACGCCTGACCCGGCTGGTGACCGAAAAAATCCGCAATATCCCGGGACTGGTCGATTTGGACACCAGCATGAAAGCGCGCAAACCCACGGTGGCAATAGAAATCCACCGTGAAGCGGCCTCCGATCTGGGGCTGGGCATGGCCCAGATCGGCGCCTCATTGCGCACCTTGGTGGCCGGCCAGACCGTGGGCACCTGGCGCGCGCCCGATGACTACACCTACAACGTGAATGTCCGCCTGGCGCCAGAGGCCCGCATCACGCCGCAAGACCTGGAGCGCCTGCCGTTTCCCGTGACCTCGCTGAGTGACGGCAGCACCCGCACCATCCGGCTCAACCAGATTGCCAGCGTGAGCGAGTCCACCGGCCCGAACCAGATCAACCGGCGCGACCTGACCCGGGAAGTCGCCATCAACGCCAATGTCGATAACCGCTCTTCTGGAAAAATTTCCGAAGACATCCGTAAAGTGCTCGACAGCATCACCTTCCCCCCTGGCTACCGCTACCAGTTTGGCGGCGCCACCAAGAACATGGCCGAGTCCTTTGGCTATGCCGTCTCGGCCCTGGTGCTGGCCATCGTCTTCATCTACATGATCTTGGCCAGCCAGTTCAAGAGCTTTTTGCAACCATTGGCGCTGATGAGTTCGCTCCCCCTGACCTTGATCGGCGTGGTGTTGGCGCTGCTGATGTTTGGCTCGACCCTGTCGATGTTCTCGGTTATCGGGGTGGTCATGCTGATGGGCTTGGTGACCAAGAATGCAATCTTGCTGGTGGACTTTGCGAACCGGGCCCGCGCCGGCCTCCACGCCGAAGACGGCAGCGTGCTGGAGCCTGGGCTGCCGCGCAATGAGGCCTTGCTGATGGCGGCCAGGGTGCGCCTGCGCCCCATCCTCATGACCACCTTGGCCATGATTTTTGGCATGGTGCCACTGGCCTTCGCCTTGAGCGAAGGCTCCGAGCAGCGCGCGCCCATGGGGCAGGCCGTCATTGGCGGGGTGATTACCTCCTCCTTGCTCACCCTGGTCGTGGTACCGGTTGTTTATTGCTACTTGGACGACCTTGCCAATTGGTGCAAACGCCGCTGGGGTGCGCGCACCCAGAGTCCGACCTGACTTTCATGCGCCGCCCAAGCGTAGCGCTCTGGAGCATGGGCGTTCTTTCACACCCATACCCGCAGCTGAGCCCTTGCCGACGGCTCGGTTTTTGGCCGCCGAGCGGGTATTAATCCCAGCCCGTAACTACTTAACGTGAAACACCCCCGAAGCGGCGTCGGCGCTTGCCCCCCAAGGGG
>JAYVXE010000201.1:0-6137 GCA_043785395.1 Burkholderiaceae bacterium
TACACCTCGTCCACGCCCCGGTCTTCCATCAGCGGCGCAATCTCCATCACCGTGTCCTTGAACAGGCGCGAATACCTGCGGTACTCGTCAAAATCCACCGGCAGCAAAATCGCCTGCGGGCAGAGCTTGGCGGCCTTCATCAAGCCCATCGCCGAGCCCACGCCAAACTGCCGCGCAGCCTAGGTGGCGGTGGTGATGACGCCGCGCCCGGTGTAGTCCTTGAGCCGGGGAAAGGCCGCCAGCGGCAGTTGCGCACTGCCCGTCAAAGGCGTATCAACGCCGCGCCGCCCACCGCCAATCACCACCGGCAGGCCTTGCAGTTGCGGGTAGCGCAGCAGCTCCACCGAGGCATAGAAGGCATCCATGTCCAGGTGGGCAATGCGGCGGGGTAGGGGGCGGGGTAGGGGGCTGGGAGGCACGCCTGGGATTTTCTCCCAAATTGGGGCCTGTCCTTGCTTGGCGCACGCCCGTCGTCGTGCCCACGGTGCGCTTGGCTCGCTTGACTCGCTTGACTCGCGCAGCGGGCCGGGAACGTCGAACTGGCGACAGCGCTGGTGGTGTGGTCAGCAGCGCTATTTTTTAAAGTGTTGCATGGAAGCCATGATGGCTTTAGCATGTTGCATGTAACAATTTTAAAAGGCGCTGAAATGGCAACGACACATGTGAATACACGGGTTCAACGACACCGGGACGCCTTGCGCATGGCGGGGCTGCGGCCGGTGCAGATTTGGGTGCCTGACACGCGGCGACCAGACTTCGTGCAGGCGTGCCAGCGCCAGTCCAGGCTTGTGGCCCAAAGTGAGGTGGCGGATGCGGATATGCAGCACTTCATGGACCAAGCCCTGGCCGAAGTGGATGGCTGGACGGAGTAATGCGCGGTGATTTTGTGAGTATTGCGGCACAGGGAGACTTCGGCAAACCAAGGCCGGCCTTGGTGGTGCAGGCCGACCACTTCGACGGGCATCCTACTGCGACGGTGTTGCTGGTCACCAGCACGCTGGTGGACGCACCGTTGTTGCGTATCACCGTTGTGCCCAGTGCCGAGAATGGCCTGCACAAGCCTTCACAGGTGATGGTCGACAAGGCCATGACGGTGCGGCTCGACAAGCTGGGGCCAGCCTTCGGACGCATTGGTGCAGACACTTTGGTAGAGGTTGAGCGCTGCTTGGCTGTGTTCTTGGGGATTGCCAAGTGAGCTGGCTTGCTTTTTGCCACCTCACTAGCTCCTATCCCCCTCACACCCCCCCCCGACCGATTCCTAGCCCACCCCCAGCAGCGCATGCAGCCGGGTGCTGGTGGTGGTGTATTGCAGCGGGATGGCCTGGCCGGGGAAGACGATGGCGCTGGCGGCCCAGGCGGCGAGGGTGGCCTCGTGGAAGCCGCAGACGATGAGTTTGCGCTTGCCGGGGTAGGTGTTGATGTCGCCCACCGCAAAAATACCGGGCTCGCGGGTTTCAAACCGGGCTGTGTCGACGGGAATCTGTTTGCGCTCCAGCGCCAGGCCCCAGTCGGCAATGGGGCCCAGGCGGGGCGACACACCCAGGCAGGCCACCAATGACTGGGTGGGTAGCGCGACCGTGTTGCCGTCGGGAATGGTGATTTCCAGCTGCTGGCCATCAAAGGCGGTGGGTTGCCCCACGGTAAAACGCAACGCACCCGATGCCACCTGGGAGCGCATCTTGGCCACCAGATCCGGGTCGGCCTGGAAGCCGTCGCGCCGGTGCAGCAGGGTGACCTGTTGGGCTTGGCCCACCAGCGCCAAGGCCGTGGTGAGTGCGCTGTCGTCACCGCCGTTGACAACCACTGCCTGGCCGGTGAACCGGGCCAGCGTGTCAGGGTGGTAGAAAACCTGCGTGCCCTCGAAACGTTCCAGCCCGTCGATGCCGATACGCCGGGGCACAAAGGCCCCCACACCGGCGGCGATGAAGACGGTTTTGGCCAGAAACTCGGTGCCCCGCGTGGTGGACAGCCGCAGGCGGCCGTCGGCTTCGCGTTGCAGCGCCATGACCTGTTCACCCAGGTGCATTGGCACCTTAAACGGCGCTATTTGCTGCAGCAAAGCCTCGGCCAGCCCATGACCCGTGGTGGCCACGGTGCCAGGGATGTCGTAGATGGGTTTGTCGCCGTACAACTCAACACACTGGCCGCCCGTGTGGGGCAGTGCGTCAACGATGTGGCTGGATATTTCGAGCAGGCCGAGCTGAAAGGCCTGGAACAGGCCGACCGGGCCCGCACCAATGATGAGTGCGTCCGTCTCGATCGGCAGTTGCGTAGCCATTTCAGCGGATCAGCATCGACAGTTTGTTGGGCGTGTCTTTCCAGTCGTCGGCGTCGGCCGGCGGTGTTTTGCGTTTGGTGATGCTTTTCCAGCCTTCGGCCAGGGCCAGCTCGGCGTTGAGCTTGATGAAGGCGAGCTGGTCGGGCGGCAGGTCTTCTTCGGCAAAGATGGCGTTGACGGGGCATTCGGGGATGCAGACGGCGCAGTCTATGCATTCATCGGGGTCGATGACCAGCATGTTCGGGCCTTCGCGGAAGCAGTCGACGGGGCAGACATCGACGCAGTCGGTGTATTTGCACTTGATGCAGTTTTCGGAAACGACGTGGGTCATGGTTTTTTGTGCTCGGATCGGTGATTACCCTTGATTTTAGGGGGCTTTGCGGGCAGTGGTCGGGATGGGGCGGTGGGTGCCAAGGCTATTGCCGCCTTGTGCGCGCCGCCAACGGCCACACCCAAGCCATCAGCGCACCATCAGCGCCCCCGCAGTTTTGTGCGATGCCGTGTCCACCAGCACCAGCGCGCCCAGTGTGCGCGATTGGCGGTAGGGCCGGGTGGCAATGGCCTCTTGCAGCGCCAGCTCGATATGGCCGATGGCGTTGGGCGCCAGTTCGCTGGCCTCTTCTTCGGCCAGGGTGTGGATGTCGAGCTTGTGCACGATGCGCGTGACCTTGGCCTTGACCCAGCGGTGGCCGTGCAGTGCCCAGTAGACGCGGCCCGCCACCAGCGGCTCGTCGTCCAGCCAGGCGACGGTGGCCGAGAGTTCGCGGCGGGCCTCGAAGGTGTCCGGCTCCAGCAGCCAGTCGCCGCGTGAGACATCGACTTCGCGCTCCAGCGTGATGCCGGCGCTGTTGCCGGCCTGCACGCTGGTGGGTTGGCGGATGTGGTTGAGCACTTGGGCCACGGTTGCGCTTTGGCCGCTGGGCAGGAGGCGGATTTCTTGGCCGACTTTGACTTCACCGCTGGCGACCCGGCCCCAGAAAATGCGGCGGCCTTGGGAGGTGTCGGCACTGGCCGAGAACTTTTCCACCCATTGCACGGGGAAGGCGAAGGGCTGTTCCACCTCGGCTGGTGTGCTCGGTAATTGCTCTAAAATTTGTAGCAATGTCGGGCCGCTGTAGCCGCACCAGTTGGGGTTTTCAGCCGGGCCGGCTTCAACCACGTTCCAGCCTTTGAGGGCCGAGATCGGCACGATGGCCTGGATGTCTATTTTGGCCGCGCTGGCAAAGGCCTTCAGCGCGGCGCTGATGTGGGC
The DNA here is from genome assembly GCA_043785395.1 of Burkholderiaceae bacterium. Classification (GTDB taxonomy): domain Bacteria; phylum Pseudomonadota; class Gammaproteobacteria; order Burkholderiales; family Burkholderiaceae_C; genus JAGOEY01. The sequence goes on from JAYVXE010000201.1 coordinate 3,531, forward strand.
AAAGGCCAGCGCCGCGTCGGCCACCGCGTCCAGCTTGTTGATGGCAAAAACGATGCTGGGCACACGCAGCAGGTGGCATAAGAGCGCGTGGCGGCGGGTTTGCGCCAGCAGCTCCAAGGCGGCGCTCTTCCAGTCGAGCTTGGTCGCGTCCACCAGCACCACGGCGGCGTCGGCGCTGCTGGCCGCGGTGACCATGTTGCGGGTGTACTGCTCGTGGCCGGGCGCGTCTCCGATGATGAATTTGCGCCCTTCGGTGTTGAAGTAGCGGTAGGCGACGTCGATGGTGATGCCTTGTTCGCGCTCGGCGCTGAGGCCGTCGGTCAGCAGCGCCAGGTCGGTTTCACCCTGGCGCTGCACGCCCGCCAGCTGGTCTTGCAGCACGGCCTTGGTGTCCACCAGCAGGCGGCCAATCAGGGTGCTCTTGCCGTCGTCGACGCTGCCGCAGGTGATGAATTTAAGAGCGGAAATGGCATTACCGCTTGTGCTGTATGCGTTAGTAGCTATCAAAGTAGTGTTTTTCATTAGAAATAGCCATCCTTCTTGCGCTTCTCCATCGAAGCCTCAGACGTTTGGTCGTCCATACGGGTCGCGCCGCGCTCACTCACGTCGGCGGCCAGGGTTTCGAGTACGACGTCGGCGGCGTTGGCGGCCAGGCTCTCCACCGGGCAGGTGCAGGTGATGTCGCCCAGGGTGCGAAAACGCACGTCGCGCAGCTCGGCGGTTTCACCGGCTTTGAGCGGGGTGAGTTCGGTCACCGGCACCAGCAGGCCGCGGCGTTCCACCACTTCGCGTTTGTGCGTGTAGTACAGCGAGGGCAGGGCGATTTTTTCACGCTCGATGTACTGCCACACGTCCAGCTCGGTCCAGTTGCTGATCGGGAACACGCGCATGTGCTCGCCCGCTTGCAGGCGGGTGTTGAACAGGCTCCACAGCTCGGGCCGCTGGGCCTTGGGCTGCCACTGGCCGAAGCTGTCGCGGTGCGAAAAGATACGCTCCTTGGCGCGGGCTTTTTCTTCGTCGCGGCGGGCACCGCCGATGAGTGCGTCAAAGCGGAACTCTTCAATCGCCTCCAACAGCGTGACCGACTGGTGCACATTGCGTGGCTCGTCCGGGTGGGCTAAGCGCACGGTGCCGCGCTGCATCGAGTCTTCGACCTTGCGCACGATCAGCTCGGCGCCCAGTTGCTGCGCGCGCAGGTCGCGAAAATCGGTCACTTCGTGGAAATTGTGGCCGGTGTCGATCATCAACAGCGGGTAGGGGATGCGGCCGCTGCCGGTGGATACGTTCTTGGCACCAAAGGCTTTTGCTGCGCATTGCAGCAGCACCAGCGAGTCTTTGCCGCCGGAAAAAAGCAGGGCCGGGCGCTCGAAGGCAGCGGCCACTTCGCGCAGGATGAAGATGGTTTCTTCTTCCAGCGCGTCGAGGTGGGCGTTGCTGAGATGGTGTTCGGCAGATTGCAGCACGGCGGCGTCGGTACGGGTGTTCATGGTGGGATACGGTTAGTCGCTCGGTTCAGTGGGCAAGGTGCAGGCCGCATTCGCGGTTGTCGTCGCCCTTGGTGGGGTCCACGTAGTCGAAGTTGTTGGGCAGGCTGTGCTTTTCGCAGTATTCGTACAGGTCTTTGGACGACCAGTGCAGCAGCGGCGCCACCTTGATCAGGCCGTCGGGGTTGATGCTCACCGGCTCCATCTGGGCGCGCACGGCGGTGTCGGTGGCGCGCAGGGCGGTGAACCAGACCTTGGGCGCGGTCTCGCGCAGGGCGCGGGCAAAAGGCTCCAGCTTCACCTCTGCCGTGAAGGCTTTGTGCCGTGGGTCGTCCAGCGCGGGTGTCGCGCCGTCCACCGCCTCGCGGTGCGCACGTGAGCGCAGCGGCAGGTAGATACGCAGGTTCAGCCCCCGCTGCTTGGCCACTGCGTCGGCAAAGCGGTAGGTGGCTTCGGTGTTGTAGCCGTTGTCCATCCAGACCACGGGCACATCGGGTACATCGGGCTGGACGCGGGTGACCATGTGCAGGAGCACCGCCTCGAACGGGCGGAAGTTGGTGGTGACGATGGCGGGCTGGCCCAAGCCCAGCGCCCATTCCACCAGGCCCTGGGCGTTGTGGCCGAGATCGGCATTGACACGTGTGAGGTCAAAGTTGCTCATGCTGCCGCCTGTTCTGCCACAGCATCTGCAACAAAGTGGGGCTCGGGGTGGATGGCGTCGCCCTGGTAGAAGCCGTGGAAGCGGTCGAACTGGCGCTGCGCGGCAGACGCGTCCACGCCTTCCTTCAGCACGGCCACGTCAAAACCGCTGCGCTGCATGTGCACCAACTGGTCGATCAGCACCTCGCCGGTGGCGCGGATCTCGCCGCTGAAGCCCAGGCGGCGGCGCAGCAAAAACGCCTGGCTGTAGGCGCGGCCATCGGTGAATTTGGGGAAGTGCAGGTCAATGCGGGTGACGCCCGCCAGATCGAGCGTGCGCGGATCGGCGTCGTTGGCCAAAGATACTTGGTCTTTTTGGCCTTCAGCGCATGCTGTGTGTGCGGTAGCAGCTATTATTTTCATAGTAATCGTGTGCTCTCTCTTCTTTAGGCTTCGACAGCAACGCGGGGCGCGCGGGCGGTGC
>JAYVXE010000202.1:0-6135 GCA_043785395.1 Burkholderiaceae bacterium
GCTCTGCCCTTGCAGCGTCAGCGTCGGCGCGCTCGATACGCTGGGGCCATCGTCGTGCATGCCGTTGGCGATGGCGCCAAGCGCCAGCAGACCGCCCAGCGCAGTCAGGCCTTGCCAGACGTAGCCCTCAATGGATTGGTTTTGCGCAACCAACAAGGAGTCCAAAGTTTCCAAGCGCTGGTAACCATCCAGCGAGGTGAACTCGGCGCCGTCGGTATAGGGCTTCCAAGCGAAACCCTCATCGTCTTCGAACACCAGGTCGTTTTTGAGACCGTCGATCTCGACAAAAAATCCGTTGATCACGATGACTTTACCGGCGACCGTGGTGACGATCAAGGCATCGCCTTCTCGGTGCATGCTTTTGACGCTTTGCAGGGGAATTTTTAGCTGCACGATCGACGGAAATACCATATTCACGGTCAGCTGATCTGCAGCAGTTTTACTATGAGTTTTTTTATCGACCAAAAAAATTATTGCGCTCATGGGGGGCCAACCTTTTATAAAAAATATTTTTAAAACAATAGCAAGAAAACAAATTAAAGCCAAAGAAAACGGCTTTAATGCCAGGTAAAAACTCGGCCGACTAACACACTGCAGCAGGTCAGAAATAAAAAATCAGCACCAGGGAGCGCGCAAGCCATGGATCCAAGCATGCGTCAAAACGTCAATTTTTATTAATTTTCCCAAGTTAAAAAAATCAGAAATTGTGAAAAAAATCACAATTAATAGTTAAAAATATCAAACAATGTGTACTTAATTTTTCACCAATTACAAAGAAATACGCGCCGCCAATAGATCCAAATTGGTCTTGCACAAACGTGGAAAATGAGTAATCGATCGGCGCGGTTGACGAAGGCCGAGGCAACGCGCGCACAAAGCCCATCGCAACACGACGATGGCCTCGCGATCCAAAAAGGTTTTTTATGGTGGAGAAGGGCCCGCGGACGCAATGCCGTCCAACGCATGACAGCGCTCTCAGCGCCTAGCGTGGCCTATACGTTTAGACGCACCTGGGCCGAACGCAAACCAAGGGTGGGCGCGAATTTTTGACCCCGAACGGGTGATGGTGTGTGTAGGAAGGCCTGAAACCCGAGGCCCTTGGATAAAAAGTGCGGAACGACTGCATTCCAAGGCATGCAGCCACAAAAACATCAATTTTGATAGCTTGAATTTATTTAAATATCAGCGCGACCGGCGTGTCAAACGCAAGGCATCCATCGCGTATGCACGCCACGGTCAGCGGTTAACTGTCATGCATGGGCCAAGCACCACCGAGCGATGAAACCGCGCCACACGACGCGCGCGCCGCCCCCAGTGCACCCGTGGATCTGGCTCTGCCAGGCCACTGGGTGCGCCCCCTTTGAGGGGGGAGCGCCGCAGGCGCTTCGGGGTGGGCCACGTTAAAACGGCGCTTGCGTCACGAATGCGATCCGGCTCAGTCCGGCCTGCTGCGCCAGCTCCATCAGCGCGACCACCTTGCCGTAGGGCACGGCGGCATCGGCACGGAGTTGGATTTCTGCGTCTGGTGCGGTGGTGGCGATTTCTACCAGCCGTGTTGCCAACGCGGGTAGGCTGAGCGGCGTCCCATCTAGCACGGCCTGGCCGGCACGGTCGAGCTCGAGTTGCAGCAAGCGCTTTGGCGGCGCTGTGGATGAACTTGCAACGGCACCGCTGCGAGGCAGCTCGAGCCGTATCGCACTGGCCAGCAAGGGGGCGCTGAGGATGAAGATCACCACCAATACCAGCATCACGTCGACCAGCGGCGTGATATTGATCTCGGCCATCATTGGCGCAGCAGCACGGCGCGGCAGGCGGCCAAACGCCATCGCCTAGGCCTTCACCGCAGCGTCGGCGAACAGCGCGCAGAGGTCGTGTGCAAAGCCTTCGAGATCGGCCTCGATGCGGGCGATTTTGCGGCCCAAAATGTTATAGGCCAGCACCGCCGGGATGGCCACGGCCAAGCCCGCTGCCGTCATCAGCAAGGCTTCGCCGACCGGGCCAGCCAGGCGATCGATGCTGATTTGACCGGCATCGGCGATGCCCATCAAGGCCTGATAGATGCCCCAAACAGTGCCTAACAGGCCTACAAAGGGCGCCGTCGCGCCGACGCTGGCCAGCAGCACTTGGCCGAATTGCAGCTTGTCAAGCACGCCGTGCAAGGCGTTGCGCAGCACGCGGGTGAGTTGCTGGCTGGGCTCAGCGCGCTCGGCAAGTACGCCAGTGGGCTCGCCTTCCAAAACTATTTTAATAGCATCAAACATAGGAAGAACAAGCGCATAACGGTCAAATGCCTTGATATTTTGTGCAGCTTCGGTCAGCGATGCTGCCTGCCAAAATGCGGCCGTGCTGCATGCCACATCACCGCTGGCGCGGCGCAGCAGCCAAATCTTGCACACAATCACCAGCCAACTGGCGGTCGACATTGCCAGCAGGAGCAGCGCGATGCTGCGGTTGACGGTGTCGGCTTGCTGAAAAAACTGAAGGCCGTTCATGCATGGGCACCTTGGCTGGCGAGCTGTGCAGTTAGTGCAGGCCGAGTACGTCAAACATGTCGAACAGGCCGTTGCGCTGTCCGGCAAGAAAGCGCAGTGCACGCAGACTGCCTTGTGCGTAGGTGGCGCGGCTCGATGATTTATGCGTGATCTCGATACGCTCGCCAGTGCCGGCAAAAAGCACAGTGTGGTCGCCAACGATGTCACCGCCCCGGATGCTGGCAAAGCCGATGCTGGAGGGCTCGCGTGCGCCGGTTGTGCCTTCGCGGGCGTAGACTGCGCAGTCGCTCAGATTGCGGCCCAGGGCGTCGGCGATGACTTCGCCCATTTTGAGTGCCGTTCCCGAAGGCGCATCGACCTTGTGCCGGTGGTGGGCCTCGATGATTTCAATGTCGTAGCCGGTGGCCAGTGCCTTGGCCGCCATTTGCAGCAGTTTGAGCGTGACGTTGACGCCGACGCTCATATTGGGTGCCATGACGATCGCAATGTGCTTGGCGATTTCGGCGATTTCGGCCTTTTGTGCCTCGTTGAAACCCGTGGTTCCTACCACGGCATGGACACCCAGGCTGCGGCAAACGCGCAGATGCGCGAGTGTGCCTTCGGGGCGTGTGAAGTCGATCAAAACCTGTGCTTGTTGCAGGCCTTGGGCGATATCGGAGGTGGTATTGACGCCACTGCTGGCGCCTAAAAACGCTGCGGCATCGACACCGATGGCCGGGCTGCTGGGCTGCTCCAGTGCCCCGACCAGCAAACAGTCGTCCGCGTGTTGAATCGCCTCGATCAACATCTGCCCCATGCGCCCGGATGCACCGGCGACTGCGACGCGCTGGACGCTGGCCGAATGTGCAGTGTTGACTGCGCTCATGGGGCTGTCGACTCCAGCGGCGGGTAGCTGGCGGCAGGCAGCGGCCCATCGGTGGACGACGCGGCAGCGGCTTTGGCCGCAGGGCCAGACGGTGCAAATTTTTTCAAACTCTCCGGCGAGGCTTGCAACAGTGGCACCTTGCCGCTCGATTTGCGGGCTTCCAGCGTGGCGACAAATTCGGCCTCGCTCGGCATCGTGTCGCCTTCAAAACGCTCTAGCAAATCATCCTTGAAGAACACCACCAGTTTGCGCGACTGCGGCGCAACACCTTGGCGCTTGAGCGTAAAGACGTAATCCCAGCGGTCGGCGTGGAAGACGCTGACGACCAGCGGCGTGCCGAGAATGTCACGCACCTGCTGGCGGCCCATGCCCGGGGTCAGTGCGGCAACCTGCTCTTTGGAGACAAAGTTACCTTGCACAATCTCCATGCGGTAGGGCGTGATCAGGCCGACGACTTGGTTACTGGCACCGTCCAAGCTGCCACAGGCGGTCAAACCCAGGCCGGTTGCAAGGCATGCGCCCCAAAGGGCACGGCGGGGGAGTGATAAGAACATAGTGGAACCGTCGAAACGGGGGGGTGGCGATATGATTGGCGATTGTAGCGGCAGCCTGCCTCGCCGCAGCCCCTTGCCAACCAGGCCCAAGGAGCCCCATGACCAATATCGACGAACTTAAAAATACCGGCCTGAAGGCTACTTTGCCACGGCTGAAGATTTTGGAAATTTTCCAAAAAGGCGATCCCCGGCACATGACGGCGGAGGACGTTTTCCGCGTGCTGTTGCTAGAACGCTCCGATATCGGCCTGGCCACGGTTTACCGGGTGCTGATGCAGTTCGAGCAAGCGGGGATTTTGACGCGCAGCAACTTTGAGAGTGGCAAAGCTGTCTACGAGCTCAACGAAGGTCAGCACCATGACCATTTGGTTTGCCTGGACTGCGGCAAGGTTGAGGAGTTTTTTGACGCTGAAATCGAACGCCGCCAACACGCGATTGCCAAGGCCAAGGGTTTCGCTCTGGCCGACCATGCCCTGAGCCTTTACGCCCACTGCACCAAAACTGCCTGTCCTGGGCGCAGCAACGGGCCGTCGACTTAGTCGCCGCGCGCCATCGCCTGGCGTTGGCGCTCCATAAAGTCGCGGTAGGTATCAATGCCGCGCAGATTCAAAATCGTATTCCGCACTGCAGCCTCTACCAGCACGGCGATGTTGCGCCCAGCCACGACCTGGATCACCGCCTTGCGCACCGGCACCCCGAGCACGTCTTGGTGCAGCTGCGCGTGCGGCAGACGTTCGTAGTCGCGCTCCATGGTTTCGCGCCGCACCAAGTGCACGATCAGCTTCAATCGCATTTTGCGTCGCACGGCGGTTTCGCCAAAAATCGCACGGATGTCGAGCAGGCCGATGCCGCGCACTTCTAACAAGTTTTGCAGCAGTTCCGGGCACTTGCCCTCGATCGTGGCTTGGTTGATTCGGAATAAGTCGACCACATCGTCGGCCACCAAGCCATTGCCGCGCGATATCAGCTCCAGTCCAAGCTCGCTTTTACCCAAACCAGACTCACCGGTAATCATCACGCCCAGGCCCAAAATATCCATGAACACGCCGTGCATGGTGGTGCGGTCGGCAAAGTGTTTGGAAAGGTAGGCGCGCAGCACGTCGATCACAAAGGCCGCCGACTCGGCGGTCGCGAACATGGGAATCTGCGCCCGCTCACACATTGACAGCAGCGCAACCGGAGCGCTCTGGCCATCGGCCAGTACCAGCACGGGTGGCTCTAACGTGACGATGCGGGCAATCCGCCGGTCGCAATCGTCTGCCGTGGCATTGGTCAGGTAGGCGATCTCACGCGCGCCTAAAACTTGTACGCGGTAGGGGTGGATGTAGTTGAGGTAGCCGACCAAGTCAGCGCCTGAGCGGGCTGCCGAGACCACCAATTCATCAAAGCGCCGCTCGGAGGCACCGAGACCGGCAATCCACTCCCAGCGCAACAGCTGGCGAAACTCCTCGAACATGGCATCAGCGCTGACAACCGTGGGGCGCATGGGCAGTGACGGGTGGAGACTTAGGGCCGAGCGTGGCTTACAGCGGCTGCGCTGAAGCCCACTCAGAAATGGTCTGGTGCAAGACCGATGCATCGGCACTGGATTTGATTTTTTCGCGCAATGGGGCGTCACTCAGCAGCTCGGCAATCTCGGAGAGTATTTCCAGATGCTTTTGGGTTGCGGCCTCGGGCACCAGCAAAAAGATCAGCAAGGCAACCGGCTGCTCGTCCGGTGCATCAAAACCTATTGGTGCGGCGAGTTGGAACACGGCGGCCATCGGGGCCTTCAGGCCCTTGATGCGGCCGTGCGGAATCGCCACCCCATGACCAAGACCGGTCGAGCCCAGGCGTTCGCGGGCAAACAGGCTGTCGGTCACCAAAGCCCGGCTGAGTCCATGCAGGGACTCAAACAACAGCCCTGCTTCTTCAAAAGCACGCTTTTTGCTGGTGGCGTCTACGCGCACAAGCACTTGGGCCGGGGGCAGGATGGAGGCGAGGCGGTTCATAGTAATAGAGTGCGGATTATGCACCTGCGCGCCAGGCCCGTTCCGCCCGCAAAGCAGGCCCGCCGCCAGTGCACAAAACCGTGCGCGGGTGGCTGTTTCCTGGGCCTGCTGGCAGACCCAGGACGGAGCATAAATAGGACTTACGCAAAATTGTCCTGGCTAGGCATTTTTCCGCAGACAGTACATCTGGTACGGCTGGTCAAAAAAACGACGCCAGGGCGGTTTTGCGTAAG
>JAYVXE010000203.1:0-6124 GCA_043785395.1 Burkholderiaceae bacterium
CAGGACAATTTTGCGTAAGTCCTGGCTGTATTCTTCGTCGCATTTTTCGCTGCATTCCCAAGCCCGACAACTCTTGGCGTTGACCCGGTCGCCTTGGCACAGCTCCCTCGCTGCGGGCCTGTCGCCGCCGCTCAGCGCAGCACCAGCGGGCTGAGCTTGCCCAGCGGACCCAGCCAGGCCACGTTTTCGGCCACCACGTCGAGCTTTAAGACTGTGTTGGCCGGCTCCGGCAGCAGCACGACACCTTCCAGCTCCAGTTCTTGCCCGGCCGACAGCGGCGTGGGCGGTAGGTCGAAACGGGCGTAATCCAGGTCGATCAAACTGCCGTTGGCGGAAAATACCTGCGCTCCCAGCCGCACCTGACCGACGCCGGGGCGGGTTAACCAGAGGCCGGGGCCGGTATTGCGCAGCAGCACCCGGAATTGCAGCGCCGGACGGCCTGCCAACGTGTCTGGCTGCGTTTGCAGCAAGCGCAATTCGGCGCCCAGGCCCTTGGCTTGGCGACTGTCCAGCGTGGGCCGGCCTTTGGGGATGAAAAAGCACTGCGTATCGCTGATTTGGTTCACCAGCGTTTGCAGCATGGCATGCGCACGCCGGACTGGCAGGCCGGTGCGGCTCCAGCGCTCGAAGTCTTTCAGGCCGATTTGCAGGGGTTGCTGGAACTGCACCAAGACCTCCGGTACGCCCAAGCCCGCAGCCTGTGCCAGCGCTGCGACATCGGACACATTGATATCGTTCTCGATAACATTGAAGAGCGCCATTTCGCTTTGTGAGGCCCGGGTCTTGGAGTGCTCTGGCCCGGGTTCGATGAAGGCAATCCGCCCGCCGTCGCGCAGCACGCGGGCAAATTCACGCAGCGTCGCCGCCTGGTCGCGCACGTGGTGAAACGCGTCAAAACAAACGATGCGGTCAACACTGGCATCGGTCATTGGCAGGCGCTGGCCGTCATAGGCGTGAAACTCCATCCGGCCGTCACTTGCCACCCGCCGTGTGGTTTTGAGCTTGTCGGCCAGTTTCAAGGCTTTGGGTGCTACGTCAACACCGATCACATCGCAGCCCATCTGGGCCAAGCCAAGTGACAACCAGCCCGTGCCACAGCCAAAATCCAACACCCTGGCGCCACGAAACAGATCTGCTGCCTGGAGCAATAGGCCTAAATGCTGGGTCAAATGCACGGCTTGCTCTGGATCGGAAAACGGTTTCTTGTACTGGATGCTGTCGCTGCTAAAGCCGCTGAAGTAAGCGTCGGCAGAGGTCAGCAAGTCGGCCTCCGAGAGTTCGGCAATACGCTGTTTAACGTCAATGTCCACGACCTTGGCGACTTTTTTGCGGCGTGGTTTGACGAAATTCAGTGAAAACATGGTGATCCTTGGATACGGTAGAGAAAAACCTAGGCGCCTGTTGGACTTGGTCCGCATCGAAGCGAAATGGACCGCTGCGGCAGCATTGCAGCCGATGCTCTCGATAGTCCCGATAGTCCGACAGGCTCCTAGGCGCAAGCTTGGCGTTGCCAAGCAGCGGTAGCCTCTTTTTGTAAAAGCTGGCACTCCGCCTTTGAAAAATACACGGCGGCTTCGTTTAGAAAATCTTGCAAATAGCGTTGCAAATCAGGCTGTTGCGTGTCCACGGCTTCTTGAATATGGGTCTGCGCCCAATGCAGCGGCGCCCGTCCCAGATGCTGCGCCAGCAGCCGCATTCCCTCTAAGGCAACCGTTCGGCGCATTTTTTGGGTAATGCAGGCTTGGTGCAGCCGGGACTGCGCCTGCACCGCGTCGACAAAGGCGATGCGCTCAGGAAACGCGCGAAAGGCGCGCAGCCAGTAATCGAAATCAAAAGCTGTTTGCAAAGATGTGTCTAACGGTCCCAATAATAACGAGGCGCTGCGGGTGAAGAAAACGCTGGGCTGGCAGATGAAGCAGCCAGCGGCAAAAGCCGTCAAGGGCTGTGGCCAAGGGCGTGTCGGGTAGTCGTTGAGCCGTTCGCCGCTGGCATCGATGTGCTGGCCATGGCCGTAGACCAAGACCCGGCCGCTGCCGTCGCACAGCCGCTCGACCGCCCGCTGTACCGCGCCCGGTGTGTACAAATCGTCCGAGTTCAACCAGCCGACCAAGGTGCCCCGAACCTGGGCCAAGGCCTTGTTGAGCGCATCGGCCGGTCCGGCATCCGGCGCTGAGGCGAAACGCAGCCGCGCATCGCGGCGCTGCCAGGCGCTGAGCCGCTCTAGCGTGCCGTCGTTTGAGCCACCGTCGGCGACGATCAACTCCAGCCGTGGATAGGACTGCTGCAACACGCTGGCAATCGACGCGTCGATGAATTGCGCCTGGTTGAAGGACGGCATCACCACAGAGACCAAAGGAAGGGCTTGCATGTCGGCTTGCCTGCGCATCATGCGCACCGGGCCGAAGCCAGGTGCTCGCAGTACCAGGCATAGGTGCTGCGCAAACCCTCTTCCAGGCCTATGCTGGCGCGCCAGCCCAGGGCTGCCAAGCGTGAGACATCAAGCCGCTTGCAGGGCGCGCCGTCGGGCCGGCTGCTGTCAAACCAGATTCGCCCGCCAAAGCCGCTGATCCGGGCCACGCTGGCCGCCAGCTCGGCGATTGTCAGCTCGACACCGGTGCCAACATTGATATGCGCCAACAGCGGTGCCGCCTGGTCTGGCGAACCTGGTGGCGCTTGCAGCTGCGCTTGGTAGCGGGCCTGCGGTAACTCCATCAGGTGCAGCGTCGCCGCCGCCATGTCATCGACATGCATGAACTCGCGCCGTGGCTGGCCGCTACCCCAGATGTGCACAGCATCGCTGCCGTTTTGGCAGGCTGCATGAAAGCGTTGCAACAGGGCTGGTACGACATGGCCGTGTTCGGGATGAAAATTGTCCATGGGTCCATAGAGATTGGTCGGCATCACACAGCGGTAATCACGCCCGTACTGGCGCCGGTAGCTGTCGCACAGTGTTATTCCCGCAATCTTGGCCAGCGCATAGGGCGCATTGGTCGGCTCCAGTGGCCCGTTGAGCAAGGCCTCCTCGGCCATGGGCTGCGCGGCTTGGCGGGGATAGCTGCACGAGGAGCCCAAAAACATCAGCCGCGCAACCCCGCTTTTGTGCGCTGCTTGCACCACATTGGCGGTAATGAGCAGGTTTTGGTAGATGAAGTCCGCCGGATAACGCTGGTTGGCCAGAATGCCGCCGACCTTGGCTGCGGCCACATAGACTTGGTCGATCTGCTGCTCGGCAAAAAATGCCTCGACCTCGGCTTGCCGCGTCAAATCCAAGTGCGCTCGCTCGGCGGTGACAATATTGCCGTAGCCCCGCGCCTGCAAGCGGCGCACGAGGGCCGCGCCCACCATGCCACGGTGGCCAGCCACAAAAACCCGGGGGCCGCCTTCGCGCAGGCCGCCCGTAGCAGCAGTAGCCGTAGCCGCCGCCGTCATGTCAGCGCTCCGATGGGGGGCGCTGACACATGCCCATGTGTTTTCAAAAGATGCTGGCGCTGGGCGGCTTGCCAATCTTCTTCGACCATTTCGGCGCACATTTGCTGCACGCTAACGCGCGGTGTCCAGCCCAGCTTTTCACGCGCTTTGCGCGGATCGCCGAGCAGGGTATCGACCTCGGTTGGCCGGAAGTAACGCGGATCGATCCGCAGGACCACTGCGCCCGGCTTGAGCGCCGGTGCGCGCTCGCCGTGCACCGCCAACACCCGTGCCAGCTCGTGCTCACCCTGGCCCTCAAAGCCCAGGGTCAGGCCCAAGGCCTGCGCCACCCACAGCACAAATGTGCGCACCGAGTGCTGGACTCCGGTGGCTATCACAAAATCATCCGGCTGCGCTTGTTGCAACATCAACCACTGCATGCGCACATAGTCGCGTGCATGGCCCCAGTCGCGCAAGGCATCGAGATTGCCCAAGAAGACGCAGCCTTGCAGGCCCAGCGCCACTTGGCACAGGCCGCGTGTGATCTTGCGCGTGACAAAAGTCTCGCCCCGGCGCGGGCTCTCGTGGTTGAACAAAATCCCATTGCAGGCAAACATGCCGTAAGCCTCGCGGTAGTTTTGCGTCAGCATATGGGCAAAAACCTTGGCCACGCCATACGGGCTGCGCGGGTGAAACGGAGTCGCCTCAGTCTGCGGCGACTCGCTCACCAAACCGAACATTTCAGAGGTTCCGGCTTGGTAAAAACGCAGCTTGCGCTCAAGCCCGAGCAGGCGAATTGCTTCCAGCAAGCGCAAAGTGCCCATGGCGTTGACCTCGGCCGTGTACTCCGGACTCTCGAAACTCACCGCCACATGGCTTTGTGCACCCAGGTTGTAGATTTCATCGGGTTGCACCTGCTGCACGATACGCGCCAGGCTGGAGCCATCGGTCAGGTCGCCGTGGTGCAGGAAAAAGCGCGCAGCCGCCTCGTGCGGGTCTTGGTACAGATGGTCAATGCGCTGCGTATTGAACTGCGAAGAGCGCCGCTTGATGCCGTGCACTTGGTAGCCCTTGGACAGCAACAGCTCGGCCAGGTAGGAGCCGTCTTGTCCGGTGATGCCGGTGATCAGTGCCTTCTTCATTTAATAATTAAATTGATAGCAATCAGCGCTTGTTAATAGTGCGCTACAGCGTGTTTTTGTTGAAATTTATACGCTGTCAGCGCTTGGCGGTACACCTCTGGCATCTCAGGGGCGCTGCATCTGGCAACTGGTCGTTTGCTCGGCTGCGGCTGCCGTGATTTCTTGCAGTACCCGAAAGCCGTAACCTGAACCCTCGACGTCAAAGCGCACACCGGGCGCGCCCTGGCGCTCCATGACACCCGTCACCAGGGCTTGCTGGAACTGGTGGTCAGCCGCGCGCATGTGGCCGCTGCGCCCGGCCAAACTGACCTCAGCCTGCTCCAATTGGTGCGCGACCTGGACGACATCGACCACGCCGGGCCGGGCCGGGTCAGCTGTCGTTCGCTCCAGCGCCTGGGCCAGCGCCTCGACCATCAACTGCATGCGCAAGTGCACATAGTCATCCCCTGGCTTGGGGAAGCGGGCCCGAAACGACTGGTAAAACGCCGCGCTTTGCGCCGTTGCGACATTGGGCAACCAGTCGGCCACCGCCACCACTTTGCCAACACCGGCGTCGCCCAGTGCCGCCGGTGCACCTAGCGCATTGCCGTAAAAAGTGTAGAACTGACCGTCAAACCCAGCGTCTTTGGCCGCCTTCACCAGCAGCGTCAAGTCGTTGCCGAAGTTGCCGGTAAGCACAGCCTGCGCACCGCTGGCCTGGATTTTTTGGACGTAGGGCAGGAAATCCTTGACCCGGCCCAGCGGGTGCAAGACCTCGCCCACCACCTGCACATCGGGCCGCTGCGCGGCGAGCTGGCTTTTGGCCTCGCGCAGCACGGCGTGGCCAAAGCTGTAGTCCTGGGCGATCAGGTAGACCCGCTTGAGCGCAGCGTCGCCCTTGATCACCTGCATCAGCGCGGCCATGCGCATGTCGGCGTGGGCGTCGAAGCGGAAATGCCAAAAGCTGCATTTTTCATTGGTCAGCGCCGGGTCCACCGCCGCGTAGTTCAAAAACAAGGCGCGCCGTGTTGGAGCGCGTGTATTGTGTTTGTCCAGCGCGTCAACCAGCACGGCAGCCGTAGCCGAGGAGTTGCCCTGTGCAATGAACTGCGCGCCGTCGTCGAGTGCTGCGCGCAAGGCCGACAAGGCCTCTTCGTTTTGTCCCTTGCTGTCGTAGCGCAGCAGCTGCAAGGGCCGCTTGCCGTCTGGCAGTGCCACGCCACCGCGCGCATTGACGCGCTCAACCGCCCACAGCAGGTTGCGAAACACAGCTTCGCCCGTGTTGCCAAACGGGCCGCTGAGGCTCTCGACCAGCGCAATTTTGAGCGGCGGCGGCGAGGCTGTCGCCACAGCCGCCACCCAACAAGCGGCACTGATGCCGAGCAGGCGCAAGCACTGCAGGCCGCACCGCAAAGGGCTGAAAGATTTTGTACGGAGGTTTTTCAAAGTTTTAAAAATGCTTGTAAACGGTTGTTTAAAAAAATCAAAAATTATTAAATTTTTTGATTTTTAATTGATTTTGTTTTTTAGTGTTTTTGGTAAAAATACGATTAGAGGGTATTTTTAAAATAGAAAATAAATGCGTTTTTTTGAAG
>JAYVXE010000204.1:0-1793 GCA_043785395.1 Burkholderiaceae bacterium
ACCTATTCCAACGCCGCCAAAACGCAAATGCTGGGAGTAGATGCCGCTTTGATTGCACAGCACGGCGCGGTCAGCGAGCCGGTAGCCAGAGCCATGGCCTTCGGTGCGATTCGCCACGCTTTCGCACAGGTGTCGGTCGCCGTCACGGGCGTGGCCGGGCCGACGGGCGGCAGCGCGGCCAAGCCGGTTGGCACGGTTTGGTTTGGGTTTTCAGTGGCTGGCATGTTGACATCAGAGGTGATGCGGTTTGATGGCGACCGCGCTGCTGTCAGAGCCGCCACGGTGCAGCACGCCATTGCGGGTTTGATTGACCGGCTCAGGTCGACACCATGATTTCTCCATCGCCCGGCGCGGCGTTGCGGGCACTGCCTCGGGCGTGTAGCCCAGCCTGCAAAACATTTGCAGGGTTTCATCCGCTGCGGTTCGCGGTGCCGGTTTTCCGAGCAGCAGTTGGTGTGCCTGTTCGTAAAACGGTTTCATCTCGGTAAATTCTTGCAAGGCTTGGCTCATCGGGTGAACGCCCAAGCCTATTTCGGTGGCTTGAAGCTGCATGCGCACATAGGCGCGGCCAGCTTCAATTTGTTGGCTGCGGCTGTTGCCAGACGTGCTTAGCCAAACAAAACCCATCGCGGTGCGACTATGGCCTTCAAAACGGGCCAGGGCATTGTTGTAGATTGCACTGCCTGCAGCAGGTGCCGTGCTGCGGTCGAGCAGGCCAATTGCGTTAATGGCGCGCACGAACGTGCTGTTGACCGATATGCCGTCGCGGCTGGCCAAAATCTCTTTTGGTCCAACGCGCAACAGCTTGATGCTTTCCAGCATGGTGCGGGACGTGCTGATTTCGACCACAGCCGATTGCTCGCACAAGTCTCGCAGCGCTGGCTGTTTGTCAATAGCGACTGTTCCCGCCCCTGATGCCGTAGCGCCTTCAACGCTGGCCACCAGTTTGTTCAGACTGGCGACGCTGACGCTGCGTGCGGGGTCATAGTCTGCCTTGGGTGTGCGGCGCTTGAGGATCTGCCCAAACAGCGGATCCTTTCGGCCCCCTGGCGCCAACGTGATGCGGGCTATCGGCCGCCTCAAGCCCGCTGCGCTGCGCCAGCTGCCCAATTTTGGCGGCAATTCCCCATGTGGCCACAGCGCTACATTTGACGCAAAACCTTGCTCGGCCAGCGACATCACCAACAGCTCCAAAAACGCGCCGTGGCCGATCAGGATCTGGCGGCCAAACGGATCGGTCTCTGGCAGTACGCGTTCTGGGTCGGTCAACACGGTGATGACGTCAGGCTCTCGCAAATCTACCAACCACGGTTGCAAGTTATGCGGATTCGGAGCCGTGATGGCGTAAGCCAGGGCGCGGCGGCGCGGCTCTGTCTCGCTGCCGGGGCCTTGCCAGGCCTCAATGGCTGCAGCCGGGAAACCACTGGCTGCGGCGCACGCCCCCATGCTGAGTGTCGCGGCGGCAATGCTGCTTTGGCCAACAACACGAATGAAAAGACGGCGGTTCATAAAAACTCCCGAGATAAAAATGTGATCAAAACGATTGTGAAAAAATCCGGCGCACTACACAATTGCCTAACCGTCGATATCAGCAATGCAAAAATGAATAACAAGTTTGACTGGACGCTGGTGCGTTCCTTTTTGGCCGCGTTAGAGCACGGCAGCCTGCTGGGCGCAGCGCGGTCTTTGGGCGCCAGCCAGCCGACTATTGGCAGGCACATTGCCGAGCTGGAGTCACAGCTGGGTGTGGCGCTGTTTGAACGCACCGGGCGGGGCCTGAAGCCGCTGGCGAT
>JAYVXE010000205.1:0-6094 GCA_043785395.1 Burkholderiaceae bacterium
CGCGCCGCTTCCAGTGCACCCGTGGATCTGGCTCTGCCAGGCCACCGGGTGCGCCCCCTTGAGGGGGGAGCGCCGCAGGCGCTACGGGGGTGGGCCACATTACCGCCAGGCGGCGGGCAACAGCAGGCTGGCACTGTGGTAGCCGGCAATCGTCAGCAGCAAGGCGCCGCCCAGGTGCAGCAGCGCGGCGCCCATGGCCAGCGCATAGCGACTTTGCTGGAGCAGGCCGACCACTTCGGCGGAGAAGCTGGAAAACGTCGTCAGCCCCCCTAAAAAACCGGTGACGATGGCCAGTCGCCAAGCCGGGTCGAGCTGCGGTATGGCTTGGAAAACAGCCATGGCGATGCCGACCAGGTAGCCGCCCAGCAGGTTGGCCGCGAGTGTGCCGAGTGCCAGCGGGGCCAGCGGGTTGAGCCACAGGCCAAGGCCCCAGCGCGCTAAGGCGCCGAGGCTGGCGCCGAGGCAAATGGCAAAAATGGGAAACAACGTAGCCATGGTGGTGCGTGCTGGTGCGTGGTCGTCGGTGGGCTGCTGACTGTAAGGCCCGGTCCAGCCGGGGTTGGCAGCGTGGGTCAAAGCTGCTTTCGCGGCGGGCAAGAAAAAACCCGCCGAAGCGGGCGGTCGACGCAGAGGCCTTGGTTATTTCTTGTCGGCGCTGGCGGGCGCTTCCATGGCCTTGGCTTTTTTGGCATCGGCTTTGGTCATGGGCGTGCTTTTTGCGGGCACGGCGGGTGCTGCGGCTGCGTCGACATTGGCGGGCGCTTCCATGGCCTTGGCTTTTTTGGCATCGGCTTTGGTCATGGGCGTGCTTTTTGCGGGCATGGCGGGCGCTGCGGCGGCGCCGGCGAAAGTGGCGCCACCGACTGTCATGCCGGCACTGGAGAACTTGCTTGCATTGGCCTGGCCAATGCCTTTGACCCGGCCAATGAAGTCGGGCCAGTCTTTGAAGTTGCCTTTTTTGCGTTCCTCCAGAATGCGCTCCGACATGGCCGGGCCAATGCCTTTGATACTGTCCAACTCTGCTGCGCTGGCCTGGTTGACGTCCACGGCGGCCCAGCTGAACGCGGTGTAGAACAGCATCGACAATATTGCCATCAGAGGCAGGAGTTTCTTCAACATGTTTAATCTCCAAGAAAAGGATGCGCGCCGAACGGGTTGCCGACAGGCTCCTAGGTGCTGCCTCAGCAGCGCTAGCACAAGGCCTGAAAGCTTCAAAGCCACCTGTTGCCAAGGCGGAAAACAGGCAGCGCTATTCTGCCGCCATCACCTCCTGCAAGGGGTTTTTATTTGCCCCGACTTGTGCAAAATTCCACGGTCAGTGTTGGAAAGGCTCCTGGGGCGCTGTGGTGTGTGGCGGCTGGTTGGGTTGGGTGATGGTGTGTAATGGAATGTAATGGAATAGAGTGTTATTTAACCTGAAAGTGAGATTGATCCATGTCTGAATTCTTTAACGAACCCGCTGACCTCGTACCGGCTACCGAAGGCGCGGCGCACAACGGCGAGCCGCAATTCTCCGCGCCGGGGCGCAAGGTCAAGGCGGGCCGTGGTGCGGGGTGGCTGGGCGAGGGCTGGGCCTTGTTCAAGCAAGCGCCGTTGCGCTGGATCGCCGCCATGCTGCTGCTGGTTGTAGGCAGTATCGTGCTGCAACTCATTCCTGTTGTGGGCAGTATCGCTGTGCTGTTTCTCACTCCGTTCATGATGCTTGGGGTGCTGGCTTTTGGGCACGCCATCGCCTGTGGCAAGGGCGCCGATTTGGGGCAGTTGTGGGCGGGTTTTCAAAGCAAAATGGTGGCCCCATTGCTGCTGCTGGTGGTGTTGTACCTGGTCGCTTTCACGGTGCTGATGCTGGTTTGCATGCTGCTCGTGATGTCGCTGGTGGGTTTTGCGGCGCTGAACAGCTTTGCCAGTCCGGAGCAGTTCGCAGCGATTTTCATGGGCGCCAAGGGCTTGGCATTGCTGCTGGTGTTTTTGCTGTGGGTTGGTGGGGCGGCCTTGATCGGCGCGGCCTACTGGTTTGCGCCAGGCCTGATTTATTTTTCGGGACTGGGCGCGCTGGCGGCCTTGAAGGAGAGTTTCTGGGCCTGTTTGCGCAATTGGCTGCCGCTGTTGGTCTTCTGTCTGCTGGTCAGTCTGTTGGCGTTCGTTGGCGCGCTGGCCTTGATGGTTGGTTTGCTGGTGGTCATACCGGTGTTCATGGCGGCTTACTACAGCTGTTTTCGCGGTATTTTTGGCCACCCGGAGTCTGGGCGCTAAGCGGGCGCTAAGTGGGAAAAACATTTCCCCGACTCAGCGCAAGTCCTATTTTTACAAGGTAAGCACGATGACATTGATCCATAAAGTCTTGGCCAGCACCCTGTTGCTCGCCGCTGCAGCCACGGCCCAGGCCGATATCCAGGTCGGCGTCAGCGTCTCGGCCACCGGGCCGGCCGCCTCGCTGGGGATGGCCGAGAAAAACACCATCGCCTTGCTGCCAGCGGTGATCGCCGGGCACAAGGTGCACTACACCGTGCTTGATGATGCAACCGACACCACGGCGGCGGTGAGCAATGCGCGCAAGTTCATTGCCGAGCACAAGGTCGATGTGATTGTGGGCTCGACCACCACGCCCAATACCTTGGCGATGCTCGATGTCGCAGCCGAGGCCGGCACGCCGCTGATCTCGATGGCGGCCAATGCCAGCATCGTTGAGCCGGTGCAGGGCAAGCGCCGCTGGGCCTTCAAGACGCCGCAAAACGACATGACGATGGCCAGCGCGATTGCCAAGCACATGGCCGCCGGCGGCGTCAAAACTGTGGGCTTTATTGGCTTTGCCGACGCTTACGGCGAGGGCTGGCAGCAGGAGTTTGCCAAGGCTGCGGCGCTGCACAACATCAAGCTGGTGGCGAGCGAGCGCTACAACCGCAACGACACGTCGGTGACCGGCCAGGTGCTTAAGCTGATTGCGGCCAAGCCCGATGCGGTGCTGGTGGGCGCCTCTGGCACGCCGGCGGTGCTGCCCCAGCGGGCGCTGAAAGAGCGCGGCTACCGAGGCACTTTCTACCAAACCCACGGGGCTGCCAACAATGAGTTTTTGCGCCTGGGCGGCAAAGACGTGGAGGGCACGTTCTTGCCTGCCGGCCCGGTCTTGGTGGCCCGCCAGTTGCCCGTGCAGCACCCGGTGCGCGCCAGCGCTCTGGCCTACATCGAGCCGTACGAGGCGCGCTACGGCGCGGGCTCGGCGTCGGTGTTTGGTGCCCATGCCTGGGATGCCGGCGTGTTGCTCCAGGCCTCGGTTGGCGCGGCGCTCAAAGTCGCCAAACCCGGCACGGCCGAGTTTCGCAGCGCCTTGCGCGACAGCCTGGAGTCGCTCAAAGAGGTGGCGGGCGCGCACGGCGTCTTCAACACCTCGCCACAAGAGCACCAGGGCTTTGATGCGCGTGCGGTGGTGATGGTGAAGGTTGAAAATGGCGCGTGGAAATACCTGCCGTGAACTTGCGGTGAGTTTGCGGTGAACTTGCGGTGAGTTTGTCCATAGGCTGGCAAGGCCTGAAGTTTAATTTTGATAGCTGCCTCCGCCAATGAAATATAGGTTTCACTGTACAATCAATTTGAATTGGTGTGGTTAAAGCGGTTTAAGCTATAAATATAGATGTATTGCGCCTGAGCACGCCAAGCCGAAGTCCTCAATTCTCAAGCCTCAATCCGCCGCCGGGCTTGCCCCAAAAACAAGTTCGCGGTGTTTGGCCTCCACACGGCTTGCACGGTGCCTGGGCCGTGGGATGGCTGCTTGGTGTTGGCCCCAGCACTTGCGCAACACCCATCGCTCGCGTTGATCGAGGCCCGTAAACCCCATAGGCGGCGTCAAACAGGCATGTTTGCGCAAGTCCTAGCCCCATTGCACGACATGGACTCTCACATTGCTTTACTGCTGGCCCAAGACGGCCTGGTCAACGGCGCGATTTATGCGCTGATGGGCCTGGCCTTGGTGCTGGTGTTTTCGGTCACGCGGGTTATTTTTATCCCGCAGGGCGAGTTCGTCACCTTCAGCGCCCTGACCTTGGCCAGTTTGCAGCTCGGCTTGGTGCCGGCCACGCTGTGGCTGTTGTTGGCCTTGGCGCTGCTGGTGTGGTTGCAAGAGGGTTGGCGCTATGCGCGCGGCCAGACGGTCGATTGGCGCGCCAGCCTGCTCTGGGCGTTGGCGCTGCCGCTGTTGTGTGCGCTGCTGGTGCTGCTGTGGCGACCCTCGGGTGTGCTGGCGCAGTCGGTGCTGACTTTGCTGGTCGTTGTGCCGCTGGCGCCCTTGTTGTACCGCCTGGTCTACCGGCCCATGGCGGATGCCAGTGTGCTGCGTTTGTTGATTGTCTCGGTCGCCTTGCACGGCGTTTTGGTGGGCCTGGGCCTGCTGTTTTTTGGCCCCGAGGGCGCACGCACGCCCAGCCTGTGGGAGGTGCAGTTCATGCTGGGCGAGATCAGTGTTTCCGGCCAGTCGCTGGTGGTGCTGGGGGTGACGCTGGGTTTGGTCGCCGCGCTGTTTGTGTTCTTTGAGAAAACCATGCTGGGCAAGGCCTTGCGCGCAACCGCTGGCAACCGGGTCGGGGCGCGTTTGATGGGCATTCCGACGCAGCTCTCGGGCGATCTCAGCTTTGTGCTGGCCGGGCTGATTGGCGCGGTCTCGGGCTTGCTGATGGCGCCGTTGGCAACGGTGTATTACGACACCGGTTTTTTGATTGGCCTGAAAGGCTTTGTCGCCGCCATCATCGGCGGCTTGGCGAGTTTTCCGCTGACTTTGCTGGGCGCTTTGTTGGTGGGTTTGCTGGAGGCCTTCGCCTCGTTTGAGGCCAGCGCTTACAAGGAGGTGCTGGTGTTTTCGGCGATCATCCCGGTGCTGTTGTGGCGCTCTTGGCGGGCGCCGCAGCTGGAAGAGGAAGAGGCATGACGCGCCCGTTGCTGGTCGTGTGTGCGCTGCTGGTAGGCGCCGGACTGTGGGCGGTTTTGCCCGACTTCAGCATTGCGTTGCTGGCCTCGATGGGGCTGTTTGCCATGGTCGCGCTGGGCTTGGTGATGCTGACCGGCTTGGGCGGCATGACATCGTTTGGCCAAGCCGCTTTCGTCGGCGTTGGCGCGTACAGCACGGCCTGGCTGTGCACGGCGCTGCCGGGCGTGTTGGCGGCCTGGGGGTGGCCCGGCTTGCCCTTGGACTCCGCCTGGCTGCCCTGGCTGGGCCTGTTGCTAGGCCTGGGCTTGGCCACACTGCTGGCGTTGGCGCTGGGGGCGATCACGCTGCGGCTGTCGGGCCACTACCTGCCGCTGTGCACGCTGGCCTGGGGTTTGAGCCTGTATTACCTGCTCGGCAATATGGCGTTCTTGGGTGGCCACACCGGCCTGGGCGGCATCCCGGCCGTGCAGCTTGGTGCGCTCAGTTTGGCCTCGCCACGCCAGCTTGGGGCGCTGGTTTGGTTGCTGCTTTTGCTGCTGATCTGGGGCCTGTACAACCTGCTGGATTCGCGCAATGGCCGCGCCCTGCGCGCACTCAAAGGCGCGCGCGTGATGGCCGAGTCGATGGGCGTGCGCACCCAGCGCAGCCGCTTGCAGGTGTTTGTGCTGGCGGCGCTGCTGGCGGCGTTGTCGGGCTGGCTGTATGCGCACCTGCAGCGCTTCGTCAATCCGACGCCGTTCCATATCAACGTCGGGATTGAGTACCTGTTCATGGCCGTGCTGGGCGGCTCGGGCTACCTGGGCGGTGCGGTGCTGGGCGCGGCGCTGATGACCTTGATGAAGCACTATTTGCAAGACTGGTTGCCGTGGCTGCTGGGTGCCAGCGGCAACTTCGAGAGCATTGTCTTTGGCCTGTTGATGGTGCTGGTGTTGCAGCGTTTTGCCGACGGTCTGTGGCCTTGGTCGGCGCAGGCGCTGCGCCCGCTGGGCGCGGCGCTGGCGGGCCTGAGGCGCCGCGCAAGCCCGGCGGGTCAAGCTGGCCAAGCGGGCACAGCGGCACAGCGGCTGGCGCAGCGCCAGCTCGGCCAGCGCGGCCAGACGGTGCTGCAAGCGCGTGGCATGGGGCGGCGCTTTGGTGGCTTGGTCGCCAACCAGGCGATTGATTTGGAGGTCAGGGCGG
>JAYVXE010000206.1:0-6077 GCA_043785395.1 Burkholderiaceae bacterium
AAATGGACCGCTGCGGTCGATTTGCAGCCGGCGCTTCCCCAAGTCCGACAGGCTCCTAGGCGCGAGCTGCGTTTGTTGATGTCTGCAAAGGGCTGCAGATAAGGCACATGCACCAGCATGAAAAATGACTGCTCGAACGGGTCGGTGATCTGGCTTGCCTTGCGCAGTAGCAGCGTCAGGGCCTCATCGACCTGCTGCGGCACGGATAAGGGGCGAAACACACTTTTGCCAATCTCCACCATGTGTTGGCGAATGCGGCCTTCGTCGGCGGGGTTGGGCAGCAGGTTCTCCGACAGGGCGGCGTGCAGGTTCATCAGGGTGTAGCGGTCCAGGCCCGCAGTGGCCGTGTTTTCCACCAGCAGCTCGATGGCGCTTTTGTGGTTCAGGATCATCTGCGTCTCGGTGGCCGCTTTGCCCTGCGCCACCTGGCCGTGTTCAATCAAGGCGCGTGTGTCGAGCCGTGAATAGGTGTTGCCCTCTAGCTGGCTGGACGCCCAAGACAGGTCGATCAACAGCCGGTTCAGGATGGCACGGCTGTAGGTGCCCGCAGGTGCGTCTGCCTGGGCGGTGTGGCCCATCTTGTGCAGCTGGCGGCGCAGTGTGGCTGGCAAATACCAGGTCACATTGGGTTGGTACACATCCAAAAAATCGCGCTGGTAACCCACGGGCTTGCGCATCTGCAGCGGCTGGTCTACATAGGCGATGATGTCGCGGCTGTCGGCGGACAAGGGGATGGTGGACGGGAACTTGTCCAGCCCGTGGTTAGCTGTGCCCAGCGAGGCCACGGCTCCATCCCCAGCCAGATACCTCCGCGCACGTGCCTCGCCCTGCGCCACGATGCTGCCATCCGCCACCCACTGCCCCAGCCAGCGCTGTGCCGTGCGGCGCGCAACAACCGGGTGCTGCGCCAGCAGCTCCGCCAGCGTCAAGCCTGTTGGGGTGCCGTGGATGCTTTGTTTCAGCAAGTCAGCCGGGTTGGAGGCTGCGAGTGGCGCGATTTTGGGTTCCATGGCGCGATTCTGGCGCGATTTCGTAAATCGCGCCACTGGTTTGGCGCGATTCAGTGGGGACCAAGGGGCGGCACACCAGACCGGGTTGTTTAAAGTGGAACCGGGTCAGGGTGGGCACCACGTTCACACCCAGGCCGGCCCGCACCAGGCCCATCATGGTGAACTTGGCCCATCCCCGTAGCGCCTGCGGCGCTCCCCCCTCTAGGGGGCGCACCCAGTGGCCTGGCAGTGCCAGAGCCACGGGTGCACTGGAAGCGGCGCGCTCGTCTCGCGGCGCGGTGAACTTGGCCCACCCCCGTAGCGCCTGTGGCGCTCCCCCCTCAAGGGGGCGCACCCAGTGGCCTGGCAAAGCCAGTTCCACGGGTGCACTGGGGGCGGCGCGCTTGTCGCGTGGCGCGTGGCGCGGTTTCATCGCTTGGTGGTGCTTGGCCAGTGCATGACAGTTAGGGGCCACATTCCCCAGCCCCCCGCCCCCCGCGCCTTACTCCAGCCGCCGAATCCGCTGTGGTTTGAAGCCTAAGTCGGCCAGTTTGCCTTTGCGGGCGCGGGCGGCGCGGGCGTTGTTCAGGCTGCGAATTTCTAGCGTTTCGTCGCGCAGTTTGCCGCCTCGGCCAATGCCGTCGATGCGCACGCTGCGGGTGTAGGCGGCGGCGCCGGCCAGGGTGTCGCTGGCGTCGAGGTCGATCAGGCTCAGGCCGCGTCCGCCTTTGGCCTGGATTTTGAGCTCGCCGATCTCGAAGGTCAGAATGCGCCCGCCGGTGGACGCGCAGGCCACGTGGCTGGCCGCAGGCAGTGGCTGTGTGGCGCCAGCGACGGTGATGGTGGTGCCGCTGACGATGGACGGTTGGCACAGGCTTTCGCCGGCGCCCAGCGTGATGAAGCTTTTGCCGCTTTTGTTGCGCGACAGCAGGTGTTCAACCTGGGCCAAGAAGCCGTAGCCGCCAGAGCTGGACAGCAGCAGGGTGGCGTTGGCGGGGGCGGCAACGTAGTGTTGCGGCTGGCTTGCGGGCTCTAGCTCGATCAAGGTGCTGACCGGTTGGCCGTCGCCCCGGCTGCCGGGCAGCAGCGCCACCGCCACTGTGTAGACCCGGCCATTGCTGCCGAACACCAGCAGCGTATCGACGCTGCGGCACTCGAAGGTGGCGTAGAGGGCGTCGCCGGCCTTGAAGGCAAAGCCGCTGGCCTCGTGGCCGTGGCCGTTGCGGGCACGCAGCCAGCCGTTCTCGGACACCACGACGGTGACCGGCTCGTCGGCCACCCGCACTTCGGCGACGGCGCGTTTTTCGGCCTGGATCAGGGTGCGGCGGGGGTCGGCAAACTGCTTGGCGTCGGCCTCGATTTCCTTGACCAGCAAGCGCCGCAGCACGGCCGGGTTGGCCACGATCTCTTCGAGCCGGGTTTGCGCCTCGCGCAGCGTTGCCAGTTCTTGCTCGATCTTGATCGCCTCCAGCCGCGCCAGTTGGCGCAGGCGGATCTCCAAGATGTCTTCGGCCTGGCGCTCACTCAGGGCAAAACGCGCAATCAGCGCCGCTTTGGGCTCGTCCGACTGGCGGATGATGGCGATCACCTCGTCGATGTTGAGCAGCACAATTTGCCGCCCCTCCAGGATGTGGGCGCGCTCCAGCACCTTGTCGAGCCGGTGTTGGCTGCGCCGCTGCACGGTGGCATGGCGAAAGGCCAGCCATTCGCACAGCATTTGGCGCAGCGACTTGGGCGCGGGGCGGCCGTCGTGGCCGACCATGGTGAGGTTGATCGACGACGAGGTCTCTAGGCTGGTGTGCGCCAGCAAAAGCGTGATCAGCTCGGACTGCGCGGTGCGGCTGCTCTTGGGCTCAAACACCAGGCGCACGGCGGCGTCTTTGTTCGACTCGTCGCGCACCACGTCGAGCACGCCCAGCAGCGTGGCCTTGAGCTGGCTTTGCTCTTGGCTCAGGGCTTTTTTGCCGGTTTTGACCTTGGGGTTGCTGAGCTCTTCGATCTCTTCGAGCACGCGTTGGTTGCTGACGCCGGGCGGCAGCTCGGTCACGACCAGCTGCCACTGGCCGCGCGCCAGCTCTTCGATCTTCCAGCGCGCGCGCACCTTGAGCGAGCCACGGCCACTGCGGTAGGCGTCGGCAATGTCGCTGGCCGGGCTGATGATCTGGCCGCCGCCGGGGAAATCGGGCCCCGGCACCAGGGCCAGCAGGGCGGCTTCGTCGAGCTCGGGGTTTTTGATCAGCGCCACGCAGGCGTCGGCGATTTCGCGCAGGTTGTGGCTGGGGATTTCGGTCGCCAGCCCGACCGCAATGCCGCTGGCCCCGTTGAGCAGCGCAAACGGCAGGCGGGCCGGCAGTTGGCGTGGCTCTTGGGTCGAGCCGTCGTAGTTGGGCATGAAGTCGACCGTGCCCTCGTCGATCTCGTCGAGCAGCAGGCTGGTGATGCGCGCCAGCCGGGCCTCGGTGTAGCGCATGGCGGCGGCGCCGTCGCCGTCGCGGCTACCGAAGTTGCCCTGGCCGTCGATCAGCGGGTAGCGCTGCGAAAAATCCTGCGCCATGCGCACCAACGCGTCGTAGGCCGATTGGTCGCCGTGCGGGTGAAAACGCCCAAGCACGTCGCCAACCACACGCGCACTCTTTACCGGCTTGGCCCCATGCGCGGCATTGGCGCCGCCAAAGCCCAGGCCCATGCGCGACATGGCGTACAAAATCCGCCGCTGCACCGGTTTTTGGCCGTCGCAGACATCGGGCAGCGCCCGGCCCTTGACCACCGACAGCGCATATTCCAAGTAAGCCCGCTGGGCATAAGCCGCCAGCGTCGGCGCATCAGCGTCAGCAGCACCAGCGCCGCCAGCCGAGAAATCAAAAGTAGGTTGGTCGCTCATCGAAAACCAGGTTAATAACCATAAAAGAAGTGAAGATCATTTATATTGATAGCTGCTATCGCATGCTATACATCATATAAGAATCAAATGATGCTAAAAGCCATTAAAAATAAGCGCTATAAGCTATCAAAATAATAGATGTCAGAAACAAAACAAAACCCCGCCCCAAGGCCAGCGCAGCGAAGCCTGGGGGCGAGCCAAATCCTCCAAGGCCAGCGCAGCGAAGCCGCTCCTTCCAGAACACCACGGATCTGGCTTTGCCAGTCCGTCGGTGTTGCCCCCGGTAGGGGGTTGGCGAAGCGCAGCGAAGCCTGGGGGCGAGCCTAGACATCTACGTCGACAGCGTCACCGTGCAGCTCCATCAGCTCACGCCGCGCAGCGGCCTCGCCCTTGCCCATCAGCTTGGTGATCAGGCTCTCGGTCTGGCCGAAGTCGGTGGCGCCCAGCTGCACCGGCATCAAGCGCCGGGTGTCCGGGTTGAGCGTGGTCTCCCACAGCTGCTCGGCGTTCATCTCGCCCAGGCCTTTGAAGCGGCTGATGCTCCAGGCGCCTTCGCGCACGCCTTCTTTGCGCAGCTTGTCGAGGATGGCGTTCAACTCGCCTTCGTCCAGTGCATAGACTTTGGCGGCGGGCTTCTTGCCACGCGCTGGCGCGTCCACCCGAAACAAGGGCGGGCGCGCAACGAACACATGGCCGGCGGCAATCAGCTGCGGAAAGTGGCGGAAAAACAAGGTCAGCAGCAGCACCTGGATGTGCGAGCCGTCGACATCGGCGTCCGACAAAATACACACTTTGCCGTAGCGCAGGCCACCCAAGTCGGGCTCTTGGCCGGTGCTGTACGGCCCCGGCCCGTGCGGGTCGACGCCGATGGCCACCGAAATGTCGTGGATTTCGTTGTTGGCAAAGAGCCGGTCGCGCTCAACCTCCCAGGTGTTGAGCACCTTGCCCCGCAGCGGCAAAATCGCCTGGCTCTCTTTGTCGCGGCCCATCTTGGCGCTGCCGCCCGCCGAGTCGCCCTCGACCAAGAAGACCTCGTTGTGGCGAATGTCCTTGCTCTCGCAATCGGTCAGCTTGCCCGGCAACACGGCCACGCCCGAGCCCTTGCGCTTTTCGACCTTTTGCCCGGCTTTTTGGCGCGACTGGGCGGCCTTGATGGCCAGCTCGGCCAGCCTCTTTCCGTACTCCACATGCTGGTTCAGCCACAGCTCAAGCGCCGGGCGCACAAAGCTCGACACCAGCCGCACGGCGTCGCGTGAGTTCAGGCGCTCCTTGATCTGGCCCTGGAACTGCGGGTCGAGCACCTTGGCGCTGAGCACGTAGCTGGCGCGCGCAAACACGTCTTCGGGCAGCAGCTTGACGCCCTTGGGCGCCAGCGCGTGCAGTTCGATAAAGCTTTTGACGGCGTTGAAGACGCCGTCGCGCAGGCCGCTCTCGTGGGTACCACCGGCGCTGGTGGGGATCAGGTTGACGTAGCTCTCGCGCACCGGCGCGCCGTCCTCGGTGAAGGCCAGGCACCAATGCGCGCCTTCGCCCGCGGCAAAGCTGTCGTGGCGCGTGTCGGCAAAGCCGCTGCCCTCAAACAGAGGAATCACCGGCTCGGCGTTGAGCGTTTGCTGCAAATAGTCGCGCAGCCCGCCCTTGTACAGCCAGCTCTGAACTTCGCGGGTTTTCTCATTGCAAAGCGAAACCGTGACGCCCGGCATCAACACCGCCTTGCTGCGCAACACATGGGTGAGCTCGGCCATGGGCAGCGCGGCGCTCTCGAAATATTTGGCGTCGGGCCAGACCCGCACGCTGGTGCCGGTCTTGCGCTCGCCGGCCACCGCCGGGCGCAGCAGCAGCGGCTCGACCACATCGCCGCCGGAAAAAACCAGCCGTGCAACCTGGCCTTCGCGGTAGGTGGTCGCCTCCAGCCGGGTCGCCAATGCATTGGTGACGCTCACCCCCACGCCATGCAGGCCGCCCGAGAAGCTGTAGGCGCCGCCGCTGCCCTTGTCAAACTTGCCACCCGCGTGCAGCCGGGTGAAGACCAGCTCGATCACCGGCGCGTTCTCCTCGGGGTGCAGGCCAAACGGAATGCCACGGCCATCGTCCTCCACGCTGACCGAGCCGTCGGCGTGCAGCGTGAGCCGGATTTTTTTGCCGTATCCCGCCAACGCCTCGTCGGCCGCGTTGTCCAGCACCTCCTGGATGACGTGCAGCGGGTT
>JAYVXE010000207.1:0-6055 GCA_043785395.1 Burkholderiaceae bacterium
CCCCCTCAAGGGGGCGCACCCGGTGGCCTGGCGGAGCCAGATCCACGGGTGCACTGGGGGCGGCGCGGTTTCATCGCTCGGTGGTGCTTGGCCCAGTGCATGACAGTTAGGTAAACGCGAAATCCAGCTCCGGCTCCAAGCCCGTGATGATCCGCGCAATCGACTTGCCCGAGCCACAGGCGTGGGTCCAGCCCAGCGTGCCGTGGCCTGTGTTGAGGTAGAGGTTGGGCAGGCGGGTCTTGCCGATCAGCGGTAGATTGCTTGGCGTGGCCGGGCGCAGGCCGCTCCAAAACTGTGCCTGGCTGGCGTCCCCGGCGCCTGGAAAGAGCTGCTCGGTACGGCGCACGATGGCCTCGCAGCGCACCCGGTTGAGTGCGCGCTCGTAGCCGTTGAATTCTGCCGTACCGGCGATTCGCAGCCGGTCTTGCCCGTCGGCGGTATAGCGCGAAAACACCAGCTTGAACTCGTCATCGGTCAGCGAAACCTGGTGCGCCTTGCTGGCGTCTTGCACCGGCATCGTCACCGAATAGCCCTTGGCCGGGTAGATTGGCAAGCCCAGGCCCAGTGGGGCGACCAGCAGCGGGCTGAATGCGCCCAGCGCCAGCACAAAGGCGTCGCCCTGGATGCGCTGGTAGCGGCCCTCGCGGTCGGTCACCTCGGCATGGTCGATCTTGCCGCCCACGGCGTGCAGCGCGGTAATGTTGTGCCCCAGCAGGAAACGTACGCCCGCCGCCTCGCACAGCTTGGCCAGTGCGCAGGAGAATTTGTGCGCGTCACCCGACTCGTCTTCGGCGGTATAGGTGGCACCCGCCAATTGCGCCCGGATATGGGCCAGCGCAGGCTCCAGTGCCACTGCCTCGTCGGCCGAGACCAGGCGCCGATCGCAGCCCAGGGCGCGCATTTGCTCGGCTGGCGCGAGCGCTGCGTCGAATTCTTTTTGCGCTGTGTAGAAATGCAAAATGCCCTGGCTGCGCTGGTCGTAGGCGATGCCGGTCGCGCTGCGCAACTGCTGCAAGGTGGCGCGGCTGTAGCTGCCCAGCCGCACAATGTGGGCGATGTTGTGGCGTGTGCGCGCAGGCGTGCATTCACGCAAAAACTGCAAACCCCACAGCCATTGCCGCAGGTCGGCGCGCAGCCGAAACAGCAGTGGTGCGTCCTCTTTGCCCAGCCATTGCAGCAGCTTGAGCGGCGCACCCGGATTGGCCCAGGGTTCGGCGTGGCTGACCGAGATTTGCCCTCCGTTGGCGAAGCTGGTTTCCGCTGCCGGGCTGGCCTGGCGGTCGATGACGGTGACGTCGTGGCCGAGTTGCTGAAGGTAATAGGCCGAGGTCAGGCCCAGCAGACCGGCGCCAAGAACAGTGACTTGCATTTTTATGCCATTTATGGGTTTAGCGCTTTGCTGGTATGGTTTTTAGCTATAGAAATAATAGCAAAAATCATTCCTGCTCAGCTGCCGCTCCCTCTGTCCTTGGTACCTGAGAGATTCACCGCCGGGCGTGGCCAGGTGGTTTGCTCCTTCGGTGCACACAGTCCACGGGTGGCTTGTGTGGCTCTCCAGACGGCATTCAAAAAATGTGCAGTACATCGCCATAGTTGGCTTACCTGAGCGTTCATGGGAGTTTGCGCCTTCGGTGGGACGGTGTGCTGCCGTCCGCTCTCCTGCAGGGCGCAATTGTAGGCGCAGGGCGCTGCACATCCAGTGCTGGCGCCGCGCTGTTGGCGCGGGCATCGGACGGCACGGACGGCTCCAGCGCACAATGAACGGGTCCCGCGCAAGGCCACGCGCAGGCCTACCCCCAGGAGGCACGATGTTGTTCAAATTCAAATCCCAAGCCACCGCCGATGTTTTGATGCTGGAGGTCAATGGCCGCCAGTTGCTCGAAATCATGGGCAAGGAACCAAGCCGCCAAGGTATCGTGACCGTGGCCCAATTGCCGGGCGCGGTAGCCGCCTTGCAAGCCGCCATCGCACAAGCCGAGGCCGCGCCGACGCAGCGGGTCGACAGCGATGAGCACGACGAAGACAGCGCCAAAGGCGTCAGCGTCTCGTTGCGCCAGCGCAGCGCGCCGCTGATCGAGCAGTTGCAGCGCAGCGCTGCCGCCGGCAAAGACGTGCTGTGGAGCGCATGAGCCGCATCCCAAATGCAGCTTGGCGCGTTGCATGGTGGGAGGATTTCGCACCATGCCCGCTCGCTTGAACCGCCTGAGCCGTTTAGAGGCCGCCACGCTGCTGGCCTTGTTGGTATTGCTGCTGCTGGCGCTGTTGGCGCCGGCTTTGGCGCAGCCGGCCGATTACGGCCAGTTTGCCGATCAGCGCTCTTGGTGGGGCCTGCCCAATGCGCTCGATGTTCTGAGCAATCTGCCGTTTGCACTGGGCGGCGCCTGGGGTTTGTATGCCCTGGGGCGGATGCCGCCGGGCGCGTTGGCGCGGGCGCAGCGTGCTTTGGCGCAGTTGTTTTTCGTC
The DNA here is from genome assembly GCA_043785395.1 of Burkholderiaceae bacterium. GTDB lineage: Bacteria > Pseudomonadota > Gammaproteobacteria > Burkholderiales > Burkholderiaceae_C > JAGOEY01. The sequence continues at coordinate 2,464 of JAYVXE010000207.1, forward strand.
GGCCTGGTGCTGACATCGCTGTGTTCGGCCTGGTACCACTGGCGGCCTGACACTGCCGGGCTGGCGCTCGACCGCCTGGGCATGTCGGTCGCCTTTGCCGGGCTGCTGGGCTTGGCTGCTGCCGAGCGCATCAGCATGCGTGCCGGTCTTGTGCTGGGGCTGCTGCTGGTGCTGCTGGCGCCGTTGTCGGTGCTGGTGTGGTGGCGAACGGGCAATGTGCTGCCGTGGGCGCTGGTGCAGTTTGGCGGCATGGCGCTGGTGGTTTTGCTGGCCCAGCGCCCGCCGCAGCCGCAGGCGCTGGGTGTGTCTATCGGCTGGTTGATCGCTTTTTATGCGCTGGCCAAACTGGCCGAGCAATGGGACTATCCCATTTATGCCTGGAGCCAGGGCCTGGTCTCCGGGCACAGCCTCAAGCATGTGCTGGCGTCGCTGGCGGCTTGGCCGGTATTGCGGGCGCTGTACCGGGCGCGCCAGCGCTGCGCGCCGGGGGTACAAATCAATCAAATAAAATAGCTGCTAGCGCTTGTTTTTAATGGATATTAGATACAAACAATGTTGAAATCCATTAAAAATAAGCGGTGAATGCTATTAAAAATTATTATCCATCCTTGGGCGGCATGTTGCGACAAGCTTGCCGTCTGTGGCCCTTGCCGGCCCAGTGCGCGCGGCCCGCTCAAAAGCGCGGCAAATCGGGGTGCGACAACGCACCTGCGCGCACCAGCATTCGGCCGTATTCGGCGCAGCGGTTCAGGGTCGGGATGAGCTTGCCGGGATTGAGCAGGCTTTGCGGGTCGAAGGCGTGCTTCAGGGCAAACATCTGCGCGCGCTCTTGGTCGCTGAACTGCACGCACATCGAGTTGAGCTTCTCAATGCCAATGCCGTGTTCACCCGAGATGGTGCCGCCCATGGCGACGCTGGTCTCCAAAATATCGGCCCCGAACAGTTCGCAGCGGCGCAGCTGGTCGGCGTCGTTGGCGTCAAACAGGATCAGCGGGTGCAGGTTGCCATCTCCGGCGTGGAACACGTTGGCGCAGCGCAGCTGGTATTTGAGCTCCATTTGCTGGATCGCCAGCAGCATGTCGGCCAAGCGTTTGCGCGGAATTGTCGAGTCCATGCACATGTAGTCGGGGCTGATGCGGCCACTGGCGGGGAAGGCGTTTTTACGGCCACTCCAAAAGCGCAGCCGCTCGGCCTCATTTTGGCTGACGCTGATGGCGCTGGCGCCCGCCGCCTCCAGCACGGCGCACATGCGGCCAATCTCCTCGGCCACCTCGTCTTCGGTGCCGTCGCTCTCGCACAGCAAAATGGCCTTGGCACTGAGGTCGTAGCCGGCATGCACAAAGTCTTCTACAGCGGCCGTCATGGGCTGGTCCATCATCTCCAGCCCGGCCGGGATGATGCCCGCCGCAATCACGGCCGCCACCGCGTCGCCGGCCTTGCGGATGTCATCGAAGCTGGCCATGATGCAGCGCGCCAGCTGCGGCAGCGGTACCAGCCGCACCGTCACCTCGGTGGTAACTGCCAGCATGCCTTCGCTGCCGATGACCAGCGCCAGCAAGTCGTAGCCCGCGCTGTCCAGCGCTGCCGAGCCCAAGGTGAGCGGCTCGCCAGCGGCGGTAAAGCCTTTGACCTGGAGCACGTTGTGCAGCGTCAAACCGTATTTCAGGCAGTGCACGCCGCCTGCGTTCTCGGCCACATTGCCGCCAATGGTGCAGGCAATCTGGCTTGAGGGATCGGGCGCGTAGTACAGGCCGTAAGGGGCTGCGGCTTCGCTGATGGCCAGATTGCGCACGCCGCACTGCACCACCGCGGTGCGCCCAAGCGGGTCGATTGACAGGATTTGGTTGAAGCGGGCCAAGGACAGCGTGACGCCCCGTGGATGCGGCATGGCCCCGCCCGACAGACCCGTGCCCGCCCCACGGGCCACCACGGGAACGCCCATGGCGTGGCAGGTTTGCAGGATTGATTGCACCTGCGCATAGGTTTCGGGCAAGGCCACGACCAGGGGCCGCTCACGGTAGGCGCTCAGGCCATCGCATTCAAACGGCGTGGTGTCCTCGCGTTGCCAGAGCAGGGCGTGCGCGGGAAGAAGTGCTCCCAGCGCCTGGACGACTTGGGCTTGCAGCGTCGACTTTTGCATTTTTTCAGAACCAAGGGTAGAGGTGTGCATGGTGTTGGCGCGGTGACGGAAACGGAGGGCGCACATGGGTGCACATGGGTGCACATGGGTGCACACGGGTGCACACGGGCTCCACTCTACGGCAAAGCCGGGTGGCGCTGGCAGAATCAGCGCCTTCTCGACCGCCCAATCCAAACTCCCCATGATCTCTGGCACCACCACCTTGATTGCCCACCTGGGCTACCCGACCGAGAGCTTCAAGGCTCCCCTGATCTACAACCCCTGGTTTGCGCAGCAGGGCATTGATGCCGTGGTGCAGCCGATGGGGGTTTTGGCCGAGGACTATCCCACGGTGCTAGCCGCCCTTTTTCGGCTGACCAATATCCGTGGGGCGCTGGTGACCATGCCGCACAAGATCAGCACCATGGCCTTGGTCGACGAGACAACGCCGACGGCAAAAATTGCCGGCGCCTGCAATGCCATCCTCAAGCGCCCGGACGGCACGTTGCTGGGCGATCAGTTTGACGGTGCGGGCTTTGTGCGCGGCGTGTTGCGCAAAGGCTGCGCGCTGGCCGGGCAGCGCGTGCTGGTCTCGGGCAATGGCGGCGTGGGCTCGGCGATTGCGGCCTCGCTGGCCGCTGCCGGGGTGGCCGAGATCATGCTGTACGACGCCAGCCTGGCGGCATCGCAGGCGCTGGCCGCGCGTTTGAGCGCGCACTACCCGGCGCTCAAGGTGGGCACGGGCTCGAACGACCCGGCTGATTTTGGGCTGATCGTCAATGCCACGCCACTGGGCATGCGCGAGAGTGATCCGCTGCCGTTTGATGTTGCGCGCATCCGGGCCTCGACCTTTGTCGGCGAAGTGGTGATGAAGAGTGAGTACACGCCGCTGCTGCGCGCCGCGCGCGACAAGGGCTGTGCGGTACAGGTGGGCTCGGACATGCTGTTCGAGATGGTTCCGGCCTACCTGGAGTTTTTTGGCTACGGCACGGCAACCCCGGACGACTTGCGCGCCGTCGCCCAGCTGGGCTACTGAGCTACTGAGCTACTGAGCGGTGGAGGGCGCGGCCAGCGGCCGTGCTGTCTTGGCCAGCGCCCCAGCGCAGCTCAAGCCTCCAACAAAGCGCTTTTGCGCAAGCCCTCCAGCGCCAGCGCCAAGTGCTCACGGGCCACTTTCTCCACCGCACTGGCACCCACCACCAGCTCGCCCTGGTGGTGAAACTGAAGGTGCTTGGCCTCTTCTTCTTGCAGCAGGTGTTGCAACAAGGCCGCCTCGCCATGCTGGCCATCCAGCAGCGGCAACAGCGATTGCTGAACCAAGTCGACCTTCAGACTTTCGTGCCAGGCATTGCACGCCGTGGCGGGCTTGCTCGCACCAAGCTCTGGCACGCGCTGGGCCAAGGCCAGAGCCCGAGGCTGGGCGCTGACAGCGAGCGGCAGCCGCACCGGCGTGCGGCGGTAGCGGATGCCGCC
>JAYVXE010000208.1:0-1775 GCA_043785395.1 Burkholderiaceae bacterium
CTTCGGTGTAGAGCGCCATGCAACCCTTGCCGCCTTCGCGGCCTATGCCTGACTCACGGTAGCCGCCAAAGGCCGAACGCAGATCACGCACCACAGGGGTGTTGACCCAAACTGTGCCGGTACGCAGCTTGCGCATGGCCAGGTTGGCCTTGTCGAGGTTGGATGTCCAGACGTAGGCCACCAGGCCAAAAGGGCTGTCGTTGGCGATGTTGAGCGCTTCTTCAAACGTCTCGAAGGTCACAAAGGTCGCAAACGGGCCAAAGACCTCTTCCTGGCAGACGCGTGCAGCATTGCTGGGGGCACGCACCACGGTTGGCTCGATGTAATAACCGTTCCCCATGGATTCAACACGCTTGCCGCCGGTGAGTATTTCCGCACCATCGGCTTTTGCCACTTCGGCATAGGAGAGCACGCGTTCATGTGCGCTTTGGACGCCAGAGGGCCCATTTCGCTGCCCATCCGCGACGGATGGCCTATCTTGATGTTTTTGACACGCTCCACAAACGCGGCGATGAATTTGTCGGCAATCGAGCGCTCGACCAGGATCCGTGAACCGGCCAGGCATTGCTGGCCATTACCTCCGTAAATGCCGAGCAGGGCAGCGTCGAGCGCACGTTCAAAATCTGAGTCGGCGCAGATGATGCTGGCCGACTTGCCGCCCAGCTCCATGGTGCAAGCCTTCAAACCCTTGGCGGCTGACGCCAGAATGGCGCGGCCGGTGGTGGTGCCGCCGGTGAAAGAGACCACATTGATGTCCGGGTGCTCGACAAGCGCTGTGCCGGTGATAGGGCCGCGGCCATTGACCAGGTTGACCACACCGGGTGGCAAGCCGGTGCTGTGCAGGATTTCCATAAATCGCTGCATGCCCGCTGCTGCAATTTCAGACGGTTTGACGACACAGGTGTTGCCGAAAGCAATCGCTGCGGCAATTTTCATCGAGCACAGGGTGACGGGTGCATTCCACGGGCCGAGCAGCCCAGCCACGCCGACCGGTTCGCGGAACACGCTGGTGACGTAGCCCGGCTCTTGCGTGTACAGATCGCCGCCAACCTGGCCGATGAACTCGGCAAAAAACTTGAAGTTGTAGGCCGAGCGGGGGATGTAAAAGCCTTTGACCTGCGCGATTGGAATACCGGTGGTGGCGCTTTCGATTTCTGCGAGTTCTGACTGCCCCGCAACGACGGCGTCATGAATCTTCATCAAGGCGTTCTGGCGCTGCTCTACCGTCAGGCCTGACCAGCGGCCATCTTCGAAAGCTTCGCGTGCTGTGCGGGCTGCCAGACCCACTTCAGCCGCATCGGCTTCCATCAGGTCTCCCAGACGCTCGTTGGTCGCCGGGTCATAGACGGGCACGCGGTGTTGTGAGGCTGGCGCTACGTAGCGGCCGCCGATAAAACTGACCTGCTCGCGGAGCAAGCTTTTGTCCAGCTCAAGTGAACGTTGAATGGCGTGATCGGACATGGTTGTGGATGCGGTTCAATCAGTTAAAGGGCGGCCCTCAACGGATGCAAACCTGTGCATCTGTCGATTGGCAGCGTTGGAACATAAAGCCGGTAGCTTATTTTTTTACAAATTTCCAGGTGCTGGACGCCGGGTCAACCTGAAGTACGCCGGTGCGGCTGGAACCATCGCCCTTGTCCGTGAAGGCGATTTCATTCATGCCCCGAAAGGTCTTGTAAGCATTGATGCCGTCGCGCAGCTTGTCACGTGCCATGGCGATGGGGGTCGTGCCGTCAATTCCCTGCTTGCGGGCCGTTTCCGCAACCATGAGCAGC
>JAYVXE010000209.1:0-1773 GCA_043785395.1 Burkholderiaceae bacterium
GCAGCAAAGCACTTGAGCCAATTGCCCAAGGGTTCACTCACCAGCATATTGCCAAAGCCGTACACCGTGCGCCCTGCGCTAGCGTACAGCGCTTGCAGCAAGACCACGGCGCCCAGCGACAGCAAGGTCAAAACATACGTGCCCGTGCGAAGCGGGCTTTTAACACCCAAATCCACCAATAAAATCACGCACGCCATCACCAGCAGCATGATTTCAGGATAGACGGAGATCCAACTATATTTATCAATCATCACAATTCCCGGATTTCAACGTAGTTTGGACTGGCTGACTTGTTGCAATAAATGGGCCACCGAAGCATCCATCACATCGGTAAAGGGCTTGGGGTAGAGCCCCATTGCCAGCACCGCCAGCGCCAACAGCGACATCACCAAAAATTCGCGCGCATTGATGTCCTTCAAGGCCTTGACCTGCGCATTCACCACTGGACCAAGATAAACCCGCTTGTACATCCAAAGGGTATAAGCCGCACCAAAAATCAAGGCGGTGGCGGCACCAAGGCCCAGCCAGAAGTTGGCCTTGACGGCCCCCAGAATAACCATCCACTCACCGACAAAACCTGCAGTGGCTGGCAGACCGCAATTGGCCATCGCAAAAAACAGCGCAAAGGCGGCGAATTTAGGCATGGTATTCACCACCCCACCATAGCTCGCAATTTCACGCGAATGCACACGGTCGTAGAGTACGCCAATCGACAAAAACATCGCCGCTGAAACAAAGCCATGCGCAATCATTTGCACAATACCGCCAGCAACGCCCAAATCGTTGAAGATGAAAAAACCCAGCGTGACAAAACCCATGTGTGCGACCGACGAATAAGCCACCAGTTTCTTCATGTCCTTTTGCACCAAGGCCACCAGTCCGACATAAATCACAGCCACCAGTGACAAGGTCAGCATCAACCAAGCCCATTCGCGCGTAGCGTCCGGGGCAATCGGCATCGAAAATCGCAGAAAACCATAGGCGCCGAGCTTGAGCATGATTGCGGCCAAGACCGCCGACCCTCCGGTCGGGGCTTCGACGTGGACATCTGGCAACCAAGTGTGCAGCGGCCACATCGGAACCTTGACCGCAAACGCGGCAAAGAAAGCGAAGAACAACATGGTTTGCGCCGATGCCGACAACGGCAATTGGTGCCAGGCCACGATGTCAAAACTTCCGCCCGACTGGCTGTACAGAAAAATCAAGGCCAGCAACATCAACAACGAGCCGAGCAAGGTGTACAAGAAAAATTTGAAAGCCGCGTAAATTTTGTTAGGCCCACCCCAAATACCGATGATCAAATACATCGGAATCAGTGTCGCTTCAAAAAACACATAAAACAACAAGCCATCGAGCGCACTGAAAACACCGACCATCAAACCGCTCAAAATCAGGAACGCGGCCATGTATTGGTGCACACGCTCGGTAATCGACTGCCAACTCGCCAGCACCACAATCACGGTGATGAATGCCGTCAGCGGCACAAACCAAAACGACAGACCATCCACACCCAAATGGTAATAGGCATTCAGAGGTGCGATCCAAGACAGTTTTTCGACAAACTGCATCTCAGCGGTACCCACCACAAAATTCGACAGCAAAGGCAGCGTTACCACCAAGCCAGCGAGCGCACCAATCAAGGCAATCCAGCGCACTGCCTCCATACTTTTACTGCGCCCGACCGCCAACAACAGCAAACCAAAAAGGATCGGGGTCCAGATCGCAAGACTCAATACATTCATTTTTATTCTTCTCCCGGCCTACGCGTTTTGC
>JAYVXE010000210.1:0-1773 GCA_043785395.1 Burkholderiaceae bacterium
GACGCAAAGCCAAGAACAACGCAAAGAAGACAACGAGCGGCAAGCTAAAAACCAGAGCCACAACAAGCGCCTGCGCGAAGGCAAAGACTTTCTCGTCCGCGCCCTCAACGACACCCGCCACCTGTGCCTTGCCCCGTGCATCTGAGCTGGCTCCACCGCCCGTGGTTCGCACCGGCTCAACGCGGCCACAGCGCCCACAGTTGCAAGGGCTGCTTGAGGCGCCCGGCAATGTCACCGGCCTGCGCGCCCCAACCCACAAAGTAGTCGGCGCGTACCGCACCCACAATGGCGCTGCCGGTGTCTTGCGCCAGCACCAGGCGCTGGAGTTCGGCGGCGGGGCCGCTGGAGGCCAGCCAGACCGGCGTGCCGTAGGGAATGCTTTGGCGGTCGACGGCGATGGAGCGCCCTGGCGTGAGCGCCACGCCTTGTGCGCCGCGTGGGCCGAAGGCGGCGTCGGCCCCAACCAGGGCTTCTTCCTTGAAAAAAACATAGCGCGGGTTTTGCCAGAGCAGCTCGTTTTGGCGTTGCGGGTTTTGCGCCAGCCAGGCCTGGATGCCTGGCCACGTGGCGTCGCGGGTTGCGCCTTGCTGGAGCAGCCAGCTGCCGATGCTTTTGTAGGGCTGCTCGTTGGTGGCGGCAAAAGCGACGCGCACCATTTTTTGGCTGCCATCGGGCTCGGTGATTTGCAAGCGCCCGGAGCCTTGGATATGCAGCACCATCGCCTCGACCGGGTCGCTCAGCCAAGCGATCTCGGTGCCTTCCAAGACGGACTGGACGGCCGCAACACTTTCGATTTGTTGGCGCGTATGCCAGGGCTTGCGGCTGGCCAAGGCCGCCGGGGCGCGGTACAGCGGCACATGAAAGCCATTGCCAGGTCGGCGCGAGGCCTGCAGCATGGGCTCGTAGTAGGCGGTCAACAGGCCGTCACTGGCGCCGGCCAAGGGCTCGACACGGTAGGGCTGTAGCCGCGCAACCATCCAGGCCCGTTGCTCGTCGGCGCTGCCAATGCTCAGGCGGCGGATCTCCGGGCAGAGCTTCACAAATTGCGGCGCCGGTTTCTCGCAGCTTTTGATCCATGCATTCCAGGCCTCGAACAGCGGGTCTTCGGCAAAGCCGGGCAAGTCGCTCCAGGGCACGGGGGTCCAGCGGCTTTTGGGATGGGCTGCATGGTTGAAATTGTCTGCGCCCGCAGTCGACCGTGGGCTGCCAGATTGGCCGGGTTGGCCGGGTTGGCCGGGTGGGCTGGAGGGCATGGGGGCAGGTGGGCTGGCGCAGGAGGCCAGCATTCCTACAATGGCGATGGCTTGTAAACACCGCAGGAGTCTTGTTCGCATGGGTTGGATTTTGCTTGAATCGCTATTGGCACTGGTTTTGTTGGTGGGGATTGTGTGGTGGACCATGTTTTCGGGCCGCCAGGGCGGCGAGCCCGACCAGACGGATGCGCCCGATAAGCCGCCAAGTGCACCAGAGAGCGAGGACGAACGTTGAGGTAGCTAGGTTTACGCGAGCCTGCCATTCGCAGCCTTCTTTTTTTTCGCTCTTCCTGTGGCCGGGTCTGGCTGCCTTCTTTTGAAAGAAATCCCATGCGCAAACTCATTCTTTCCTCAACCGCGTTGGCGCTGGCGTTGACGTTCAGCGGCTGCGCCACTATGAGCGACACCCAGCGCCACACGGCCACCGGTGCCGGCGTCGGCGCGTTGGCAGGCGCTGCGCTGGGCTCGGTCACGGGCGGCAAGGCCGGCACCGGCGCTCTGATTGGGGCCAGCCTGGGGG
>JAYVXE010000211.1:0-18177 GCA_043785395.1 Burkholderiaceae bacterium
TCAGCCCTGTGATGGACTCGCCACGGCGATCGAGCAAAGTTTGCAGACGCCTTTGGGTGCTATAAAAATAGAAGCATTATGTCGAGAGTACATAAGCGCTATGGGCTGTTTTGGTAAAAATTCAGGCGACATTGATACCCTGGTGTTAGGCTGTACCCACTATGTTTTTGCAGCCCCACAACTGCGCGCCTTGCTCGGCGAGAACGTGAATTTGGTCGACACCGGCGTGCCCGTGGCAAGGCAGACCCGGCGCTTGCTAGAGGCGGAGCAGCAACTCGCGGGCGCCGGCGCCGGCCAACTGCAACTGCTGGGCAGCGGCGCCGCGCAGCAGCTGCAGGCCGCCGCTGTGTGTTGGCTGCCAGGGCTCGACAAGAAGGGGCCGGAGGCAGGATTTTTGCCGCTGTAGGGGCAGGGCGCTCTGCCTCAGTGCAGGTGGCGGGGCCTGCGGCCACCGCCAGCATGGCCTGAGCCACCCGAGCCGCCCAAACCACGCGGTGGACGTCCCAGTTCAAGTGAATTCACCAGCGCATCAAAACGTTGGGCAAAGAGCCGGTCAATCTCGGCCACGACGCCGCCAAGCTCGGCACCGTCGAAATGGCGCTCCATCATGTTGATCACATCCTGCACCAGCAAATCGCGCTGTACCTGCATGATGGCGGCCGGATTCGGGCCGACAAACAGCATCAAAAAGTCGTCACGCGACTCCTCTTCGCTCTCGTCTTCTTCGTCCTCGTCAAATTCGGCGTCGTAGAAGGTCACCTCAATGGCCGCGCCCTGTTCGGCCAGCTCGTTCAGGTTCATGCACATTTCATCGAGTGATTGGCGGAAGTCGTCGTCGCCGTGTACCGTCCAGCACAGGTGCAAGAGATGGGTTTTTGCGTCAAATTTGATCCCCGGCTCTTCTTCGTAAACACTGCTGGCGCCATCGGCAAGTGATTTTGCACCGGCATATTTCCAAAGAGGGCGCAGCGCGTCTTGCAGCTGGGCATAGCTTGTGTCCGCGCGCATCGGCACTTGGCCGTGAACGTGAATCTCAAAAGGTGCGTTGTAACGTGGCATTTTCAGCTCTCCGAATTGGTGCCCGGAACCGGGGTCGAACCGGTACGCTCCATTTCTGGAAGGCGGCGGATTTTAAGTCCGATGTGTCTACCAATTTCACCATCCGGGCAGAGAGGCCTATTGTGAAACAAAAAAAGCCCCGGCAACGGGGCTGTTGCTGCTGATGGGCAGCAAAATGGAGGCGCGGCCCGGAGTCGAACCGGGCTAGTCGGATTTGCAATCCGATACATAACCGCTTTGTTACCGCGCCAGAATTTTGAACACGACTCGCGCAAAAGGCCAAGCTGAGGGCTTCTCACAATTCGCCGAGCTCCGTGAACGGGTTGGGCAAATATGTTTGCATGCGTCTTGTTTAAATCTAAAAAAAAGGGAAGCAATTGCTTCCCTTTTCTGGATATGGAGCGGGAAAAGAGTCTCGAACTCTCGACCTCAACCTTGGCAAGGTTGCGCTCTACCAACTGAGCTATTCCCGCATTTTGAAACTAGACTGTGTCGCGTTTCGATAGGATCAATTGTAGCGCAAATTTTGCGACTTACGAACGCTGCATCAAAATTTCCCTGTTTTTTTAGTGTTTGACCGAGCGCTTGGTGCCCGCTTCGACGGCCGGTACAGGTGCTGCCGGTGCGGCCTGTGCCACAGGTTCATCATCGGGCAAGGGTACGGGGCTGCGTTCCAGTGCGATTTGCAGCACTTTATCGATCCAGCGGACGGGGACGATCTCCAGGCCTTGCTTGACGTTATCAGGGATATCTTGCAAGTCCTTGGCATTTTCTTCAGGGATCAAGACCGTCTTGATGCCGCCGCGCAAAGCCGCCAGCAGCTTTTCCTTGAGGCCACCAATCGCCGTGATCTCGCCGCGCAGCGTAATTTCACCGGTCATCGCGACATCGCCGCGCACGGGAATTCCGGTCATGGCCGAGACAAAAGCTGTCGCCATCGCCGCGCCTGCGCTAGGGCCATCTTTGGGCGTCGCGCCATCGGGCACGTGGATGTGAACGTCATTTTTCTCGAACACCTCGGCCCGAATGCCGAGCGAGCGGGCCCGGCTGCGCACCACCGTGCGGGCCGCCTCGACCGACTCCTTCATGACATCGCCAAGCGAGCCCGTGCGCGTGATGACGCCTTTGCCGGGCATCATCGCTGCCTCAATGGTCAGCAAATCACCGCCGACTTCGGTCCAGGCCAAACCGACCACTTGTCCCACTTGGTTTTGCTTCTCGGCCAGGCCAAAAGAGTACTTGCGAACACCTAAAAACTCGTTCAAATTGTCGCCCGACACCGTGACTTGGGCCTGCATTTTCTTGAGCAACAGGCCTTTGACGACTTTTCGGCAAATTTTGGAGAGTTCACGCTCAAGTGAGCGAACCCCGGCTTCACGCGTGTAGTAGCGCACCACATCACGCACGGCGGCTTCGGTCACGAGCAGCTCGGCGTCTTTCACTCCGTTGTTTTTGAGCTGTTTGGGCAACAGGTATTTGAGTGCGATGCTGACCTTTTCGTCTTCGGTGTAGCCCGACAGACGGATAACTTCCATGCGGTCGAGCAGTGCCGATGGGATGTTCATGGAATTCGAGGTTGCCACGAACATCACATCGCTGAGGTCAAAGTCGACCTCGACATAGTGGTCGCCAAAGGTGTGGTTCTGCTCGGGATCGAGAACTTCCAGCAGGGCGCTGGAGGGGTCGCCGCGAAAATCAGTGCCTAATTTATCGATCTCATCGAGTAGAAAAAGTGGGTTACGGGTCTCGACTTTGCTCAGGCTTTGCAGAATTTTTCCTGGTAAAGCGCCGATATAGGTGCGGCGGTGACCGCGAATTTCGGCCTCGTCGCGCATGCCGCCGAGTGCCATGCGCACGTATTTACGCCCGGTGGCTTTGGCAATCGACTGGCCCAGGGAGGTTTTTCCAACGCCCGGCGGCCCGACCAGGCACAGGATAGGCGCTTTGACCTTGTCGACCCGTTGCTGCACTGCGAGGTATTCCAGGATGCGGTCCTTGACCTTGTCGAGTCCGTAATGGTCTTCGTTCAGCACCGCCTCGGCGTTGGCCAGATCATGTTTGATTCGGGTTTTTTTGCTCCAGGGTAGGCCTGCCAAGACGTCGATGTAGTTGCGCACCACGGACGCTTCAGCCGACATGGGCGACATCAGTTTGAGTTTTTTGAGCTCGCTTTCGGCCTTTTTCAAGGCTTCCTTGGACATTTTGGCGAGTTTGATTTTTTTTTCTATCTCGTCAATGTCGGCGCCGTCCTCGCCTTCACCCAGCTCTTTTTGGATCGCCTTGACCTGCTCGTTGAGGTAAAAATCGCGTTGGTTTTTCTCCATTTGGCGCTTGACGCGGCCTCGGATTTTCTTGTCAACATTCAAGATATCGACTTCACGTTCCAGCTGCTCGAACAGGTTCTCCAGACGCAGTTTGATGTCGGCCAAGTCCAGCACAATCTGTTTGTGGTCGAGCTTCAGCGGCAGATGGGCGGCGATGGTATCGGCCAGACGGCTAGGATCATCGATGCTCGAGATCGATGTCAAAATTTCTGGCGGAATTTTTTTGTTGAGCTTGACGTACTGGTCGAATTGCTGTGTGACTGCGCGTCGCAAAGCCTCAATCTCGCTCGACTTCGCGTTGCTTGGCTGTGTCTCAATCGGTGTCACGGTGGCAGTGAAGTGGCTTTGGGCATCGCTGATGCTTTGCACCAAGGCTCGCTGCTGGCCTTCTACCAGCACCTTGACTGTGCCGTCGGGCAGCTTGAGCATTTGCAAGATCGTTGAGACGCAGCCCACTTCGAACATATCGTCCGCTGCGGGCTCGTCCTTGGCCGCTGTTTTTTGCGCGACCAGCATGATGCGGCGATCCGCCTCCATCGCCAGCTCGAGCGCCTTGATGCTTTTGGGGCGACCCACAAACAGCGGAATCACCATATGCGGAAAAATAACCACATCACGCAGCGGCAGCAGAGGCAGCTCAATCGGGGTGGCCGGCAGAGGAAGATGACCTGGCATGAAAATCCTTTTAGTACCTGTTGAATATGACTGGTAAACGGGGATTTTCAACCCCCGGTTTGACAATACGGGCAACAGGGTTGGCTGGGGTCGACCGGGTGGTTGGGCGGTCTGGCGGTGATCAGGCTTTTTTGGCGGTTTCGCGGTAGACCAGCAGCGGCGGCTTGTTGTCTTCAATCGTAGATGCATCGACCACCACTTTTTCGACATTGCTGGTGGTCGGTAAATCGAACATGGTATCGATCAACGATTGCTCCATGATCGAGCGCAGGCCGCGTGCTCCCGTTTTGCGCGCCAGTGCTTTCTTGGCAATCGCCTGCAGTGCATTCGGTCGAATCTCCAACTCCACGCCTTCGAGCGCTAGCAGTTTTGTGTACTGTTTGACCAGGGCGTTTTTGGGCTCGGTCAAAATTTGAACCAAGGCGTCTTCACTGAGCTCGGCCAACGTGGCGACCACGGGCATGCGTCCGACCAGTTCAGGAATTAAGCCAAATTTGATCAAATCTTCAGGCTCAATTTCACCAAAAACATCGGTCAGTGTGCGCTCTTTTTTGCTTTTAACAATGGCGCCAAAACCAATGCCTGAGGCTTCGGTCCGATTTTCAATCACCTTTTCCAAGCCAGCGAACGCGCCGCCGCAGATGAATAAAATGTTGGTGGTGTCTACCTGCAAGAAATCCTGGTTGGGATGCTTGCGTCCGCCTTGGGGCGGGACGCTGGCCATCGTGCCTTCAATCAGCTTGAGCAAGGCTTGCTGCACGCCTTCACCGGAGACGTCGCGGGTAATCGATGGGTTGTCGGATTTACGGGATATTTTGTCGATCTCGTCGATGTAGACAATGCCGCGCTGGGCTCGTTCGACTTCGTAGTTACAGCTTTGCAGCAATTTTTGTACGATGTTTTCCACGTCTTCACCAACGTAGCCGGCTTCGGTCAAGGTGGTGGCATCGGCCATCACAAATGGCACATCCAGCATCCGCGCCAGGGTTTGCGCGAGCAGCGTTTTGCCGGATCCGGTTGGCCCAATCAGCAAGATGTTGCTCTTGGCCAGCTCAATATCGTCTTTGCTGGAGCCCTCCTTGTGGCGCAAGCGTTTGTAGTGGTTGTAGACCGCAACCGCCAGTGTGCGCTTGGCCGGCTCTTGGCCAATCACATAGTTGTCCAAGTTCCCCTTGATGTCCGCGGGCGTAGGCAGGTCGTTGTGGCCGGCTTTTTTCGTGCCGTCGGCGCTGGGCGCGTCATCGCGGATGATGTCATTGCACAAATCAATGCATTCATCACAAATGAAGATGGAAGGTCCGGCAATGAGCTTTTTGACCTCGTGTTGGTTTTTTCCACAAAACGAGCAGTAAAGCGGTTTTTCGCTGGATGTACCTTTTTTTTCGGCCATAGAACGTGTGCCTTTAACAGATATTCAGCAATGATAAGCAATGATAAGCAGGGAAAAGCAGTGCTGGGTCAGCACTGCCGAAGTCGGGCCAAGGGTCAGGGGCGCTTGGTAATCACTTCATCGATCAGGCCATAGGTTTTGGCTTCATCCGCAAACATGAAATAGTCACGCTCGGTGTCACGCTCGATTTTTTCGACCGTCTGTCCGGTGCTTTGTGCAAGGATGCGGTTCAATTGATCGCGGGTTTTTAAAATATCGCGGGCGTGGATTTCGATGTCACTGGCTTGGCCGTGGGCACCACCCGAGGGTTGGTGGATCATGACGCGCGAATTGGGCAGCGAGAAGCGTTTGCCTTTGGCGCCGGCCGCCAGTAAAAATGCACCCATGCTGGCCGCCATGCCACAGCACAGGGTTGATACATCGGGCTTGATGAACTGCATGGTGTCGTAGATGGACATGCCGGCCGTGACGGAGCCGCCCGGCGAGTTGATATAAAACGAGATGTCTTTTTCTGGGTTTTCACTTTCCAGAAAAAGCAGTTGCGCGACGACCAGATTGGCGGTCTGGTCGTTGACCGGGCCGACCAAGAAAATGACGCGTTCTTTGAGCAGCCGCGAGTAAATGTCGTAAGACCGCTCACCACGGCCCGACTGCTCGATGACCATCGGAACCATGCCGAGGTTTTGTAGATCCAGTGCGCTCATTTCTTCTCCAAAAAAAGGGGCGCGGTACCCCCAAATGCAATAGGGCTTGCGCGCTTTGGCACAAGCCCCACCAAGCGAATAAATCTCAGGTAGGCATCAGGCCTGGGCCATCAATTCATCGAAAGTAATCGATTTTTCCGTGATGCGAGCTTGACTGAGTACAAACGCAGTCACATTGCTCTCCATCACCATGCCTTCAATTTCGGCCATGCGGCGATTGTCGCTGAGGTACCACTGCGCCACTTCAGCCGGTTGCTCGTAGCTGCTTGCGAGTTCTGCAACGTGCAGCTTCAATTGCTCTGGCTTGGCTTGCAAGTCATTGGCGCGTACCAGTTCGGCAGCAATCAGGCCTAGGCGAACGCGGCGCTCCGCCTGTGGACGCAAGGCGTCTTCGGGGATGGGCATGCTGTCAGCATCCTTCATGCCGCGCTGCTTCAAATCGGCGCGCGTTCCCTCGACCATGCGCTGGATCTCGGCTTGCACGCTGGACTTGGGCAAATCGAGTTCGGAGTGGGCAATCAAGGCCTCCATGACCGCCGTTTTGTTGCGCGCCAGGACACGCGTTTTGACCTCGCGTTCCAGATTTTTGCGGATGTCGGCACGCAAGCCCGTCACCGTGCCCTCTCCAATGCCGAGCGCCTTGGCCAGGGCGTCGTCGACGTCCGGCAACTGGGCGGCTTCGGTTTTTTGGAGTGTCACCATGAAGTCGGCTTGTTTGCCCGCCACATCTTCGCTGCGGTAATCGGCGGGGAAGGCCAGCGGGAAGGTTTTGCTCTCGCCCGGCTTCATGCCGCGTACAGCGTCTTCAAATTCTTTGAGCATCTGGCCTTCGCCGACCAAGAATTGGAAGGCTTCGGCTTTACCGCCTGCAAAGGTTTCTCCGTCGATCTTGCCCTCGAAATCCACCGTGACGCGGTCGCCTTCTTGCGCGACTTCTTCGCTGGTGCGCGTGACAAAGGTGCGGCGCTGTTTGCGCAAAATAGCCAGGGTTTTGTCGATGGCCTCCTCGGTCACGTCGGCGGACAGCCGTTCGACTTCGGCGGTACTGAGATCGGTAATTTTGACTTCGGGAAAGACTTCGAAGACGGCGTCAAAAGCCAGCGATCCTGCCGGCGAATCTTCTTTTTCGGTGATGCTGGGCTGGCCAGCAACGCGCAGCTTGGCTTCGTTGGCGGCCACCGAAAAGGCTTCGCCCACTTTGTCGTTCACGACCTCGAATTGGACCGAGTAGCCATAGCGTTGGGCAATGACCCGCAGCGGTACTTTGCCGGGGCGGAATCCATCCATCTTCACGGTTCGTGCGAGGCGCTTGAGGCGTACGTCCACCTCGGACTGGATGGCGCTGGCTGGCAGGGTCAGTGTGATCTTGCGTTCTAGCTTCTCAAGGGTCTCAACATTTACGGTCATGGTCTGCTCCTAGTAGGGCGGGGCCGCTCAGGGCGACCTCGAAAATTTTCAAAGTGAATTTGAATTAAAAATAGCCAAGCCTGACGCGACAACGCTTACAACAGCGTTGCCCCAAGCTGGTACGCGCTGACAGCAGCGCCGCATCAGCCGGTAGGCGTCAAACTTTCACAATGGTGCGCGGGGGGGGACTCGAACCCCCACAGTATTGCTACCGTCAGGACCTAAACCTGGTGCGTCTACCAATTTCGCCACCCGCGCGGGTTTTTAGACACGACTTGCTGCACGTACATTTTGAAGCGGCCGAAGATGCTCGTGAGAGCCTCGATCGGCATGTTGGCGCAAGTCCTATAGAGAAACCAACAGACTGAGGCCGACCATCGGGGTTTGCCCGACCAGCCGGTCTTTGCTGCATGAAATTAGCAAGCCTTGGATTTTAGCCTGTTATGGTTCGCGCTTGACACGAAAACACGCGGCGTACATTGCCGGCAGGGCCAGCAGTGTCAAAATCGTGGCGACAATCAGCCCGCCCATGATGGCTACCGCCATCGGCCCCCAGAAAACGCTGCGTGACAGCGGGATCATGGCCAGCACGGCGGCGGCGGCGGTCAACACGATGGGGCGTGCACGGCGCACCGTTGACTCGACGATGGCGTCCCAGGCTGGCACGCCACGGGCCCGGTCTTTTTCGATTTGGTCGATCAGGATTACCGAGTTGCGCTGGATCATGCCCATCAGTGCAATCACACCGAGCAGCGCGACAAAGCCAAACGGCCGACCCAGCAGCAGCAAGGCGCCAGCGACTCCGGCAATGCCGAGCGGCCCGGTGATAAACACCAGCAAGGCACGGCTAAAGCTGTGCAGTTGCAGTATCAGCAGGGTGAAGGTGATGAACAACATGATGGGAATACCGGCGGCTATCGAGGCCGAGCCCTTGCTGCTTTCCTCGACGGCACCGGCGACATCGATGCGGTAGCCGCTCAGGCCTTGCGCCTGCCAGTTGGCTTCTAGTTGCCTGAGTGCGGGCAGCAGGGCCTGGGTGACGGTAGCGCCCTGCAGGCCTTCGGTGATGTCGCTTTGCACGGTAATGGCGTAGTTGCGGTTTTCTCGCCATAGCACGCCTGGTTCCCAGGCAAAAATTGGTTTGGCGATTTGGGTTAATGCAATCATTTGCCCAGAGGCGCTGGTCACATAGGCGTTGCCGATGTCGCTCAGAGCTTCACGTTCTTTGTGTGGCGGGCGCAGAACAATATCAATGTGTTTGTTGCCTTCGCGAAACTGGCCGACTTTGGCGCCTGTGAACAGTGTGTTGGTCGCTTGGGCGATGGCTTGGCTGCTCAGGCCCAAGGCGCGTGCCTTGGCCTGGTCGACTTCCAGCTGCAGGGACTTGACCGATTCGTTCCAGTTGTCGTTGACGCCCCGGGTGTCAGGGTTGGCGCGCATGACGACTTTGACCTCGTCGGCGCGTGCACGCAGTACCAAGGGGTCGTCGCCGATGACGCGAAATTGCACAGGGTAGGGCACTGGTGGGCCGGTGACGAGGAGTTTGACGCGGCCACGCGCCTGTGGGAATTCTTCGGCCAGCAGGGCTGGGAGTTTGATGCGCAGTGTTTCGCGATGTGCCAGGTCTTGCGTGAGGACGATGAACTGCGACACATTGGTTTGCGGGAACACTTGGTCCAGTGGCAGGTAAAAGCGCGGCACACCCGAGCCGATCCAGCTGCTGACGCTGGTGACACCCGGCTCTTGCAGTAGCCGCGCCTCAACGTGCTTGGCCGTGGCCTCATTGGCGGCGAGCGAGGTACCTTCGGGGAACCAGATGTCGACCATGATTTCCGGGCGACTGGAGTCGGGGAAGAACTGTTGCTGAACCTGTCCCATGCCAACAATGCCGAGTACGAAGATCAAGACGGTGATGCCAATCGTGCTCCAGCGGTAGGTAAGGCAGGTGTTGACGGTGCGGCGCAGCCGTTGGTAGAACGGGCTGTTGAACATCTCGTGCGGGTCGCCATGGGCCAAGCCTGTGCCTGCGCTGTTTTGCAAATGCGGCGGTACGCGCAGCAGCAAGGTTCCCAGATACGGCACGAAATACACCGATACCAGCCAGCTCAGGACCAGGGCAATGACGGTGACGGCAAAGATCGCAAAGGTGTATTCACCGGTGATCGATTTGGCCAGGCCAATGGGCAAAAATCCGGCTGCGGTGATCAAGGTTCCGGTCAGCATGGGCATGGCCGTGATTTCATAGGCAAAGGTGGCGGCGCGGAATTTGTCGTAGCCTTCTTCCATCTTGCGCACCATCATCTCGACGGCAATGATGGCGTCATCGACCAGCAAGCCGAGCGCAATGATCAGCGAGCCCAGCGATATTTTGTGCAGGCCAATGCCCCAGTACCACATTGCTAAAAACGTCACGGCCAGCACCAGCGGAATCGTGATGCCGACCACCAAACCGGGGCGGATGTCGAGTGTGTAGCGTCGCCACCAACGCTGCGGGCCTGGCCTGCGGTGCAGGCCCAGCGCTAGGAAGCTGACCGCCAGCACAATTGCCACCGCTTCAATCAACACCTTGATGAACTCATTGACCGAGGCGCTGACCGACTTTGGCTGGTCTTGCACATTGACCAAGCGCACGCCAGCGGGCAACTTGGCGTCCAGCTCGGCCACCGCTTGGCGCAGCGATTTACCCAAGGCGATGATGTCGCCTCCCTTGGTCATGGAGACTCCGAGCGCCAGCACGGGCTGGCCCTGGTGGCGCACTTTGACGGCGGGTGGGTCGATATAGCCGCGCTGCACGACGGCGATGTCGCCGAGCCGCAATTGGCGCCCCGAGCTACCCCGGATCGGCATCGCCGCCAGCTGCTCCAGCGTCTCGAACTGGCCTGCCACCCGCAGCTGCACCACGTCCAGTGGTGTTTGCGCGGCGCCGGCGCTGACCACCGCGTTTTGCTGGTTGAGCTGGGCCAGCACAGCGTTCATGTCGAGCCCAAGCTGGGCCAGCCGCTGTTGGGCAATTTCGATGTAAATTTTCTCGTCTTGCACGCCAAACAGCTCGACCTTGGCGACGTCGGGCACGCGCAGCAAGCGCTGGCGCACTGCGTCGGCAAATTCTTTGAGCTCGGCGTCGCTAAAGCCCTGCGATTCCAGGGCGTAAATCATGCCGTAGACATCGCCAAAATCGTCGTTGAAAAAAGGCCCTTGCACGCCTGTTGGCAAATTGCGCTGGATGTCGCCTATTTTCTTGCGCACCGTGTACCAAAGTTGGGGCACCTCGCTGGCACGCGAAGAGTCTTTGATCTGGAAGATGATTTGCGACTCGCCTGGCTTGGAGTAGCTGCGGATTTTGTCGGCATAGGGCACCTCTTGCAGGGCGCGCTCAAGCACATCGGTGAGCTGCTCAGCGACCTGCTGCGCGGTGGCACCGGGCCAATAGGTGCGCACCACCATCGCACGAAAGGTGAACGGCGGGTCTTCGTCCTGCCCGAGCTGGAAATAGGCGGAAAAGCCCAGCAGCATCAGCACCACCATCAGGTAGCGCGTCAGGGCCGGGTGCTCAAGCGCCCAGCGAGACAGATTGAAACTGGTTTTTGGCTGTTCCATACATTGCTTACTTCGCGCCAGCTGGGGGGCTGGTCGGCGGCGCTGACAGCGTTGGGGTTGCGGGCGATTGTGGTGGCGGCGCGGCGGCAGCCGGTTCGGTGGCCGTGCTCGGCGCTTGGTAGATCCGCACCCGCTGTCCCTGCGACAGCACATGGACGCCGGTTGCCACCACCTGCTGGCCTGGCACCAGGCCACTGCTGAGTACCACGCTGTTGCCGTCGATCCGCTCGACCTGCACGGGTTGCGCGTGCAGCGCCATGCTGTCCGGCTCGAACACCCACACGCTGGTCACGCCCGCGTCTTGGCGCAGGGCGCTGGTTGGCAGTTTGATCACCGTCTTGGTTGCGCTCGGTGCCAGCATTTCAGGCCAGGCTGTTGCCGTGCTTCCCAGGGCTGGTGGTTGGTCGGTTTGCAGCGCAACTTTGACCAAAAAGGTGCGTGTCACCGGGTCGGCACTGGCCGCTACTTCGCGCACCGTGCCGCTCAAATGCTCGCTTTGTGCCCAGAGCTGCACCACCACGGCCGAGCCCATGCGGATCGCGCCAACCCGGTCTTCCGGCACCGAAAACACCACATCGCGTGCGCCGTCGTGGGCCAGCCGCAGCACGGTGGCCCCCGCTGCCAGCACCTGGCCTGGCTGCGCTTCGACGGCGGTTACCACGCCGTCAGCGCTGGCCTGCAGCGTTGCATAGCCGGCCTGGTTGCCCTGGACAGCGGCCTGTGACTGGGCCTGTTCCAGTTGTGCTTGCGCCGCCTTGAGTGCACTGTCATGCCGCTCCAGCTCGGCGGTACTGATGAAGTTTTGTGCCAATAAAATTTGGTAGCGCTTGAGGTCTGCGGCTGCCAAGTCGCGGCTGGTGCGTGCCGCCACCACCTGGGTCTGGGCCGCCGCCGCAGCCAACCGGTAGTCCTGCGGATCGAGCTCGGCCAGCACCTGCCCGGCGCGCACCCGCTGGCCGAGTTCGGCGGGGCGCCGTAGCAACTTGCCGGCGACCCGAAAACCCAAACCCGACTCCACCCGCGCCCGCACTTCGGCGGCGAAGGCCGGGGCTGCTTGCTCGGCCTCGGCCCCGACCGTCAGCAGTTTGACGGCACGTACCGGTTCTGCTGACGGCGCGGTCTTGGAGCAGGCGCTGAGCACCAATGCAGCCGCCAAGGCGGTTGTGCGCAGCAGGGAGGAAGGGTGTAGCAACATAGGAAATTCCGCAAGGGTGCGCGCGCTGAGCGGCGCTTGTAAAGGGTAAATTAGGACTTACGCAAAACCGCCCTGGCGTCGTTCTCTTTTTCTTGCCGTACCAGGTGTACTGTCTGCGAAAAAATGCCTAGCCAAGTCAATTTTGCGTAAGTCCTATAAATAAGACTTACGCCAACCTACCCGCCCAGGCGTGACGGGTGGTTGCTGTTTTTTGAAAAACCATGACCTGGGAGCATGACCTAGGAGTTGGTCGGACTTGGTCGGCCAAGCATCGGCTGCAATGGCGCCGCAGCGGTCCATTTTTTACCGCCTTCTTGAGCCATAGCTGTGCTATGGGCTGGCAAAGTCGGCAAAAACTGTCCTCGCTGGGACGCCACTCCACTTCGATGCGGACCCAAGTCCGACGGCCTCCTGGGGGCGTCAAATCGCTTGGACTTACTTGCGCAAACATGCCTGTTCGACACTCGCGATGGCTTTTACGGATTTTTTATCAACGCGAGCGCTGGGATTTTGCGTAAGTCGTGATCATGGTAAACACGCCATCTTAGTGACAGTGCATTCACCATCGCGCAGCAGGACTGTGGCAGGTTTGAATTTTGGATTGGCAAAAACGCATGCTTCATCGAGAAGGGCGGCCTGCAGCAGGCCGATCCGCAGCGGCTGGAGCTGTTTTGCATGCTGGGCGCCACGCGGTGCCAGACGCGGCAACGGCGGCGCTGGTTGGCTTCAGCCGCAACCTGGCCGCCGAACTGGGGGGCGCTCGGCATCCGCGTCAACTGCGTCGCGCCCGGCCTGGTCTGTCCGACCGAAGCCAGCCAAGCGACCTGCGCGACCCGCGAAGAATTCCGCGAGTCGCTGATCGCCGTCACCCCGCTGCGGCGGATCGCCCGACCCGAATCCGGGAATACCCCCAGCGCACCGCGGGAAATCTTGTCTACATTCCTTGTATGCAAGGCATACGTGAAGCTTGCATGCCAATCTACACCAGGGATTTTCCATGCCACGTTTTGTCAAATCGCTCTTCGGTCAGGTCGTCATCGCGCTGGTGCTCGGCGTTGCGGCGGGCCTGTTCTTTCCGGACTTCGCGGTCAAGCTCAAGCCGCTCGGCGATGGCTTCATCAAGCTGATCAAGATGATCATTCCGGTGCTGGTGTTCTGCGTCGTGGTGCACGGCATCGCGGGCGCCGGCGACTTGAAGCGCGTTGGCCGCGTGGGGGTCAAGGCGCTGATCTATTTCGAGGTGCTGACCACCATCGCGCTGGCGCTCGGCCTGGTACTGGCCTTCGTCTTCAAGCCCGGCGTGGGCATGAATGTCGACCCCTCCACGCTCGACCCCGCCGCCATGAGCGCCTACGCCTCGAACGCCGACAAGCTCACCAGCGGCGGCACGGTCGAGTTCCTCATGAAACTCATTCCGAACACCGTGGTGAGCGCCTTCGCCAACGGCGACGTGCTGCAGGTGCTGCTGTTCGCTGTGCTGTTTGGCTGCGCGCTGACCCTGCTCGGCGACCGCGGCAAGCCCGTGGCGGCGGTGATCGATGCGACCTCGCTGGTGCTGTTCAAGATCATGGGCATCATCATCAAGCTGGCGCCGCTGGGCGTGCTGGGCGCCATCTCTTTCACGGTCGGGCAATACGGCGTCGGCTCGCTCAAGCAACTTGGCATGCTGGTTGCGCTGTTCTACGTGGCGGTGCTGTTCTTCGTCTTCGTGGTGCTCGGGCTGGTGATGCGCTTCTCGGGCTTCAGCCTGATCAAGCTGCTGCGCTACCTGCGCGAAGAGCTCGCCATCGTCTTCGCCACCACTTCGTCCGACAGCGTGCTGCCGCAGATCATGGCCAAGCTGCGCCACATGGGCATCCGCGACTCGACCGTCGGCCTGGTGATCCCGACCGGCTACTCGTTCAACCTCGACGCCTTCTCGATCTACATCACGCTGGCCGCGGTGTTCATCGCCCAGGCCACCAACACGCCGATCACGATGGCTGACTTGTTGACGATCCTCGCCATCGCGCTGGTCACGTCCAAAGGCGCGCACGGCGTGCCGGGCTCGGCGATCGTGGTGCTGGCCGCCACGCTGCATGCCATCCCTGCGATACCGGCCATCGGACTGGTGCTGGTGCTGTCGGTCGACTGGTTCATGGGCATCGCCCGCGCGCTCGGCAACCTGGTCGGCAACTGCGTCGCCACCGTCGCCATCGCCGCCTGGGAGGGTGACATCGACCGCGAGCGCGCCCATGCGGTTCTGAACGGCACCCACGCGCCCGAAAACGACGCACTGGCCGACACTGGCTCGCCGGCCGCCATGCCAGTGGCCCACTGATGGCGTCGAAGACATCGAAGACATCGAAGAAGCCGGCGGCCGACGTCACGCCGACCCACATCGCCGAGCGCGTGGTTGAGGCGATCCTGGCGCAGAAGCTGGCGCCCGGCGAACGCCTCGGCGAGCAGGCGCTGGCCGAGAACTTCGGCGTCAGCCGCACGATGGTGCGCGAGGCCTTGATGCAACTGCAGGCACGCGGCTTCGTCGAGGTGCAGTCGCGCCGTGGCTGGTACGTGGTCGAGCCGTCGGCCGAAGAGGCACGCGACGCCTTCGCGGCCCGCAGCATCGTCGAGGCCGGCATCCTGGCCGAAGCCGGGCGGCCGCTGGCGAAAGTCATCCGAAAGCTGCGCGAACACATCGTCGAAGAGAAGCGCGCCGTCGCTGGCGCGGACGCCGCCACCCGTGCCTTCTTGCTGGCCGACTTTCACGTCTGCCTGGCCGACCAGATGGGCCACCGCCTGCTGTGCGACGTGCTGCGCGACCTGACCGCGCGCACCACGCTGGCCGCGACCTTGTTCCAGTCCCGGCACGAGGCTGCTGAGTCGTGCGCCGAGCATTCGGCGATCGTGACCGCGCTGGAAGCCGGCGACACGGCGCGCGCCCGGCAACTGATGCTGGACCACATCGGCAACGTCGAGCAGGCGCTGCAGATCAACGTCGAGGCCGGCCCCGATACCGACCAGCGGCTGCGCGCCACACTCGCGCCGGTGACACTGCCTCGCGGCCTGCGCTGAAACGTTTCACACCCGTGGGGAGGGCAGATTCGGCTAAAGCCGATCGGCCTATGAATACACCGGCCCTGCAACGCGGCATCTTTCGCAGCATCTTTCGCAGTAGAGCGCACCCGATTCCGTCAGGCGTGACGCCACGCGTGTTGCGGTTGAGCCGCCGCGCTTCGAGGCGCGCCTCGGTGGCCGCGGCCTGCTTGGTCACGGTGGGCCGGGCGGTATTGAATTCGCGCGCGGCCTTGGGGAAACTGCAGCTCTCTACCACGCGCACGAACATCGCCAGCACGCGCAATCGGTCCCGCGCCGGAGCGTAGCCAGTTTTTCCATGCAGGAAGAGTCTGTCAGCCGCGCGAGGGCTGCCCTCAGCCAACGGGAAAAAATTGTTGGCTACGGCGCTGGGTCGCCTGCTTTGTAGCCTGTCTTCCCCGACGTCAGCGCCGTCGCCAGTGGCAGGAACATTACCAGCGGCGAGTCGGGTAGAGCGATGAATCCGTGGTGCCGATAGAAGGCCGCTGCCGCTTCATCCTTGGCATCGACCACCAAGGCATGGGCAGCGATTGCGGAACGGGCGGCACGATGGAGCGCAGCGGCCAGCAATGCCCCGCCGAGGCCCTTGCTCTTGAATGCCTGATCGACCGCCAAGCGGCCCATCCGCACCGTCGGCACGGATGGATAGCGAGGCAGCTTCTTGGCTGTTGTGGCGGGCAGATCGGCCAGCAGCAGGCTGGCCGATGCCAATGTGTAGTAGCCCGCGATGCGCGAGTCTTCGGCCAGCGCCACAAAGCATGCGGTGACACGGCGACGAACGTCCTGAGTGACTTGCTCCCGCAGGTAGCGATCCAGTGGATCAGAGCCGCTCGCGAACACGCCTCGATCGTGCGCGGCATCGAGCGGAGCAAGCCGGAACGGCGCGCCACTCATTCAGTGCGCAAGAGTTTGCGGCGACGAGCGAAAGCACGCTCCAAGGCCGGGGCCGGTTGCGGCGGCGATAGCAGCGCCTGGGCAAAGCACTCTTGATCGGCCAGCGTCAGCCGGATGACTTCGGCCTGCTCGATGGCACGTTGGGCGGCGGCTTGCACGGCCGCCACCACAAAGTCAGTCATGGTGCGCCCTTGGAGTTCAGCGGCACGCTTGAGCATGGAATGCAGATCGATGCTGATCCGGGCTTCGAGTCGAGCGGTGGAAATGGTCTTCGGCATGGATGAACTCTCCTTGCAACGAATGGTGCGGCAATTTGCCGTACGTCACAAACATTTGGACGCCCTGCACGCAATCAACGCAGGTCCATCGACGGGATTCTTGGGGTAGCTGATCCGCCTTGGCGGGACGTGCCGTCAGCTGGACTGCGGGGGCAGTGTTGTGGCGGAAGAAGGCCTGGGCGTGCATGCATCGAATGTGCCGACCAAGGCCTGTCAACTCAGGCAAAGGCAGCACGCGCCCTGCCAGATAGCGCTGCTCAGTTGAGCAGGTCGCTCAGCGTGCGTGCGATGACCTTGGTGGCGCGGCGCAAGTCTTCGAGCAGCACGCGTTCGTCGTTGCGCTTGGCGTGCGATTCGAGCACTGTGCGCGGGCCGGCGCCGTAGATCACGCCCGGAATGCCGGCTTCGCCGTACAGGCGCACGTCGGTGTAGAGCGGCGTGCCCATGGCCTTGATCGGCTCGCCGAAGAGTTCCTGGCCGTGCTTCTGGATCGCGTCGACCAGCGGCTGGTTGCCGGCCAGCGGCCGCATCGAGTTGGCCAGCAGCAGGCGCTTGAGGTCGACCGTGATGCCGGGCATTTGCGCCGCAGCCTCGGCGATGACACGGCGGATGTCGGCTTCGACCTCTACCGGGTTTTCTTCGGGGATCATCCGGCGGTCGAGCTTGAACATCACCTTGCCTGGCACGACGTTGGTGTTGGTGCCGCCCTCGATGCGGCCGACGTTGAGGTAGGGGTGCGTGATGCCCTCGACCTTCGACGTCACTTGCTGGTAGAGCGTGTTTTGCGCATACAGCGCATTGAGGACGTGGACCGCACCCTGCAGCGCATCGACGCCGGTGCTCGGAATGGCTGCGTGCGCCATCTTGCCGTGCACCGTGACTTCCATCTGCAGGCAGCCGTTGTGCGCCGTCACCACTTCGTAGCTGAAGCCGGCCGCAATCATCAGGTCGGGCTTGGTGAGGCCTTGCGCGAGCAGCCAGCCCGGGCCCAGCAGGCCGCCGAACTCTTCGTCGTAGGTGAAGTGCAGCTCGACGCTGCCTTGGGTGGGCCGGGCGACGGCTTCGAGCGCGCGCACAGCGAAGGTGAAGCTGGCGAAGTCGCTCTTGCTGACGGCTGCGGCGCGGCCATAGAGGCTGCCGCCGTCAATCTCCGCGCCGTAGGGGGCGTGGGTCCAGCCTTCGCCGGGCGGCACGACGTCGCCGTGGGCGTTGAGCGCGATGGTGCGGCCACCGTTGCCGTACTTGCGGCGCACGATCAGGTTGGTGATCGATTCGAGGCCGTAGTCCTTCACGTCTTGCGCGGGCACGGCGTGTTTTTCGACCTCGAAGCCGAAGGCCTGGATCAGCTCGGCCGTGCGTTCGGCGTGCGGTGCGTTGTTGCCGGGCGGTGTGTCGGTGGGCACGCGCACCAGTTCCTGGAGGAAGCGCACTTCCTCGTCGAAATGGGCGTCGATCCAGGTGTCGATTCGGGTGTAGTCGGTCATGTCAGTGCGCCGTTTCGGCGGCCAGGTTGTTCAGCAGCAACTGGAAGGCATCGACCGCCAGTTGCATGTCGTCGTTGGTGCTCGATTCGAGCGGG
>JAYVXE010000212.1:0-6028 GCA_043785395.1 Burkholderiaceae bacterium
GCGCCGCGCTCAGCCCGTGGCGCAGCAGGCCGCCGATGATGGCGCTGGCCATGTTGCCGCCACCGATGAAGGCGATGGCGGTGTCGGGGCTGAACTGTGGGCTTGCGGTGTGGGCTGGCATGGCGGATTCCAGGTGGTCGTGGGGCGGTAGAAGGCCTGATCAGGCCGGGTATTTTGAGCCCGGCTGGCTGCCGCGCCGCTGTGGAATGTATTTCCGTAATTGTTAATAAATATGCCTTAAACGCATGCTGTATATGATTTGATTGCTATGCACAATATAGCACATCCGTCTAACTGTCATGCACTGGGCAAGCACCACCGAGCGATGAAACCGCGCCGCTTCCAGTCCACCAGGTGCGCCCCCTTGAGGGCGAGCGCCGCAGGCGCTACGGGGGTGTTTCACGTTAACCGCGTCTGCCGCACAGCGTGTTCCCATTGCGCCATCCGCTCGTCGGCATGGGCGCTGCTCAAGGTGGGCAGAAAACGCCGCTCGGCGCGCCACAGGCTGCTGAGCTCTTCGGTGCTGTGGTAGACGCCGGTGGCGAGTCCGGCCAGGTAGGCGGCGCCGAGCGCGGTGGTCTCGATCACGGCTGGGCGCACGACCGGGATGCCGAGCAGGTCGGCTTGGAACTGCATCAGCAAGTCGTTGGCGCAGGCGCCGCCGTCAACCCGCAGCTCGGCCACCGGGGCGCAGCCGGCCTGGACGGCGTCGCGTGCCATCGCGTGCAGCAGGGCTGCGCTTTGGTAGGCGATGCTCTCCAGCGCAGCGCGGGCAATGTGGGCCAGCGTGGTGCCGCGCGTGATGCCGGTGATGCTGCCACGGGCGTCCGCGTCCCAGTAGGGCGCGCCCAGTCCGGTAAAGGCCGGCACCATGACGACGCCGCCGGAGTCGGGCACGCTTTGCGCCAGCTGCTCAACCTCGCTGCTGCTGGAGATGGCACGCAGGCCGTCGCGCAGCCATTGCACCACGGCCCCACCGATGAACACACTGCCCTCCAGCGCAAACGCGGGCTGGTGGCTGGTTTGCGCGGCGCTGGTGGTGATCAGGCCGTTGTGCGAGCTTTGGCAGCGCTGGCCGGTGTGCATCAGCAAAAAGCAGCCCGTGCCGTAGGTGTTCTTGGCCATCCCGTCATGGAAACAGGCCTGGCCGAACAGCGCGCTTTGCTGGTCGCCGGCGATGCCGCCAATCGGCACTGCATGGCCGAGCAATTCGGCGCTGGTGTGGCCGTAGAGCGCGCTCGATGGACGCACCTCGGGCATCAAGGAGGCGGGGATGTCGAACAGCGCCAGCAGCTCGCTGTCCCATTGGTTGCTATGGATGTTGAACAAAAGGGTGCGGGCGGCGTTGCTGACATCGGTGGCATGCACCTGGCCTTGTGTGAGCTGCCACAGCAGCCAGCTGTCGACCGTGCCAAAGGCGAGCTCGCCGCGCTCGGCCTGTTGGCGGGCGCCGGGGACATGGTCGAGCAGCCAGGCGATCTTGCTGGCCGAAAAATAGGCATCAATGCGCAACCCAGTCTTGCCCTGGATGCTGGGCTCCAGGCCGCGTTCCCGCAGCAGCGCGCACAGCGGCTCGGCGCGCCGGTCTTGCCAGACGATGGCGTGGTGGATCGGCTGGCCGGTGGCGCGGCTCCAGACGATGCTGGTCTCGCGCTGGTTGGTGATGCCGATGGCGTGAACCTGCCGCGCCTGCAATCCGGCCTGCGCCAGCGCGGCGCGGGCGGTCGCCAGCTGGGTGCGCCAGATGGCGTGGGGGTCGTGCTCAACCCAGCCTGGCTGCGGGTAAATCTGGGGCAGCTCTTGCTGCGCCAGCGCCAGCAACTGGCCGTTGCGGTCAAACACAATGCTGCGGGAGCTGGAGGTGCCTTGGTCGAGGGCGAGCAGATAGGTCATGGTGGTTGGGTGCGGGGGTGGAGGAGGGTGGGTGTTGGCGCTTGGGTCGGCCTCAGTCGACAGCGATATCGAGTTGCACGCCCGCCTCGGCCAGCAGTGCGGGGAACGGCGCCGGTGGCATGGCGTCGGTGAAGAGGCGGTCGATTTGCGACAGCTGGGCCAGCAGGGCCATGGCCGGGCGGTTGAACTTGCTGGCGTCGGCGGCCAGCCAGACTGCGCGTGCCTGCGCAAGAATAGCCTGTGCCACCTTGACCTCACGGTAGTCAAAGTCGCGCAGCGTGCCGTCGGCCTCGATCCCCGAGACGCCGATCAGCGCGATGTCCACCTTGAACTGGCGGATCAGCTCGACCGCCGCCGCACCGACGATGCCACCGTCGTCGCGGCGCACCTCGCCGCCAGCGATGATCAGCTCGCAGTCGGGATTGCGGCTGAGGATGGAGGCGACATTCAGGTTGTTGGTAATCACGCGCAAGCCCTTGTGCTGTAGCAGCGCACGCGCGATGGCCTCGGTGGTCGTGCCAATGTTCAGCAGCAAGGAGCAGCCGTTGGGCACCTGGGCGGCCAGCTGGCGAGCAATGCGCGCCTTGGCCGGAGCGTTGAGGCGCTCGCGCTCTTGGTGCGCGAGGTTTTCGATGGTCGAGCTGGGCACTCGCACGCCGCCATGAAAGCGCAGCAACAGCCCCGCCTCGGCCAGGCGCTGGACATCGCGGCGCACGGTTTGCAGGCTGACCTGCAGCTCGCTGGCGAGTTGCTCTAGGCTGGCCGCGCCACTGCTACGGACGCGGGCGATGAGGCGGAGTTGGCGCGGGTTGGTGTTCACGGGTGGGCTTGGCGGTCGGTGTGTAGGAGGGCGGGATGGGCAGAGATAAGTGCAGTATTTTTTGTAGCAAAAATTTGTTTGTACAAATCATTTACAGCATGTTTTCTATCCAAGATACATTGAAAACTTGCGATAGCAGCTATTAAATTAATAGTTTTTGATCGTTTCTATCGAATCCAACTATAAAGCGAAACAAAGAAAATTAAATAAGAGAAAATACCGATCAAGAAAAGCCAAAAAGGAACACTATGACGCAAGCCCAGCCAACGCCACAGCCACTACAGCCGCCACAGCCCACCGTGCGCGCCGCGCTGATGGCGCGCCTGCGGGCCACGCCGCGCTTCGACCTGGCCGTGATCGGCGGTGGCGCAACCGGCCTCGGCCTGGCGCTTGACGCCGCTGCCCGAGGACTGAGCGTCTTGCTGCTGGAGTCGCACGACTTTGCCAAAGGCACGTCCTCGCGCGCCACCAAACTGGTGCACGGCGGCGTGCGCTACTTGGCGCAGGGCAACATCGGCCTGGTGCGCGAAGCCCTGCACGAGCGCCGCACGCTGCTGCGCAATGCGCCGCATCTGGCGCAGCCGCTGGCCTTTGTGATGCCGTCATACCAGGTTTGGGAGACGCCGTTTTACGGCATCGGCCTGAAGCTGTACGACGCCTTGGCGGGCAAGGCCGGTTTGGGCTCAACCCAATTCCTGGGTCGAGGCCAAGCCCTGCACTGCCTGCCGGGCGTGCAGCCGACGGGCCTGCGCGGCGGCGTCAAATACTGGGACGGCCAGTTTGACGACGCCCGGCTGGCGCTGGCCTTGGCCCGTACCGCTGCGCAGCAAGGCGCACTGTTGCTCAACTACTGCGCGGCCACCGCGCTGCTGCATGCACAGGGCAAGGTGGTCGGCCTGGTGTGCGAGGACAGCGAGAGCGCCGAGCGCTTGGAGGTGCGGGCCGACTGCGTGGTCAACGCCACCGGCGTCTGGGTGGACGCGCTGCGCCAGCAAGACGGCGCCGCGCTGGGGCAGCCGGTTGGCGCCGTGGTGAGCCCAAGCCAGGGTGTGCACGTGGTGGTGGACGCCGACTTCTTGCCGGGCACGCATGCACTCCTGGTGCCCAAGACCGCCGACGGGCGGGTGCTGTTCGCCGTGCCATGGCTTGGCAAGGTGATTCTTGGCACCACCGACACACCGCGCCAAGACCTGGCGCGTGAGCCGCTGCCGCTGGCCGGTGAGCTCGACTTCATCCTGCGGGAATCGGCACGCTACTTGGCGCGGGCGCCGACGCTGGCCGACGTGCGCAGCCTTTGGGTGGGCCTGCGCCCGCTGGTCAAGCCGTCGACCGAGGCCGACGGCAACACCCAGAAAATCAGCCGCGAGCACACCGTGCTGGTAAGCCCAAGCGGCTTGGTCAGCGTCACCGGCGGCAAATGGACGACGTACCGCGCCATGGCCGAAGATGTTTTGCAACGTTGCTTTGATGCAACGCTGCTGCCCAAGCGCCCGGGCGGCGTCACCGTCGACTTGCCGCTGGTCGGCGCCATCGACCAAGCGCCGCCCACCAGCCTGGCGCAGCCGCAAGGCCTGCACAGCTACGGCGGCGAACGCGCCTGGGTGGGTGGCCTGCCCGGCGCCGAGTGCCAGCTAGGGGCTGGCTTGACCGAGGCGATGGTGCGCTTTGCGGCCCGCTTTGAGTACGCCCGCACGGTCGAAGACCTGCTGGCGCGGCGCTGGCGCGTGCTGTTCTTGGACGCCCGCTTGGCGGCTGAAATGGCCGCTGCCGTGGGTGAGATTTTGCAAGATGAGACCGGTGTCGATCCCCAGCTGTCGGCTTTTTTGCAACTGGCAGCGCAATATTTGCCCGATACATCCCGGTAGGCGCTTGACAAGCCTGCATGTCTTTGTCAAAATCGCAGGCTTCGCTTGAAAAAGTGATAGCTCTTGCCCAACAGGAAGTGCTGTGAATGGTTCACGGCATGGACGACGGGCCCAAGACTGACCAGGCGCATTGGCGCCAGACCGACAAACTCGGGCTGGCTTTGGTGCAACGGGTGCAAGTTGGGAATACTGAAAAATGATCCAGACAGAAACTCGGTTAGAGGTTGCCGACAACACCGGTGCCAAGTCCGTCTTGTGCATCAAGGTGCTCGGTGGCTCCAAGCGTCGCTATGCGAGCGTGGGCGACATCATCAAGGTGAGCATTAAAGAAGCTGCGCCGCGTGGACGCGTCAAAAAAGGCGAGATCTACAGCGCTGTAGTGGTGCGCACGGCCAAGGGTATCCGCCGCGCGGATGGCTCGCTGGTTAAATTCGACGGCAACGCGGCTGTGTTGCTGAATGCAAAATTGGAGCCTATTGGCACCCGTATCTTCGGACCCGTGACGCGTGAACTGCGCAACGAAAAGTTCATGAAGATCGTGTCCTTGGCCCCTGAAGTTCTTTAAGGAGCCGCCGTGAATAAAATTCGCAAGGGCGACCAAATCATCGTTATCGCAGGACGCGATAAGGGTAAGCGCGGCACAGTATCGCTGCGCAAAGACGATTCCCATATTCTGGTGGACGGCATTAATCTGGTGAAAAAACACACCAAGCCTAATCCGATGAAGGGTGCCACCGGCGGAATCATTGAAAAGTCGATGCCGATGCACCAGTCCAATGTGGCAATTTTCAATGCTGCAACCGGCAAAGCTGACCGGGTTGGCATCAAGCGCATGGAAAAAGAAGTCGACGGCAAGGCCAAGATGGTCAATGTCCGCGTCTTCAAATCCAGTGGCGAAGAAATCAAGCTGGCCTAACCGGCTTCGCTAACAAAGTTTGCAAGGTTTGATATGGCACGACTTCAACAACACTACCGCGAAAAAGTAGCCCCAGAACTGATCAAGCAGTTCGGCTACAAGTCACCAATGCAGGTGCCGCGCCTGACCAAGATCACGCTCAACATGGGCGTGAGCGAAGCAGTTTCTGATAAAAAAGTCATGGACAGCGCTGTGGCTGACCTGACCAAAATCTCGGGCCAAAAACCCGTGGTGACGCTGGCCAAAAAGGCTATCGCTGGTTTCAAAATCCGTGAAGGCCAAGCGATTGGCTGCATGGTGACCCTGCGCGGCGTGCGCATGTATGAGTTCCTTGACCGTTTCGTGACCGTGGCACTGCCCCGGGTACGTGACTTTCGCGGTATCTCGGGTCGCGCTTTTGATGGCCGTGGTAACTACAATATCGGCGTCAAAGAGCAGATTATTTTCCCTGAAATTGAGTACGACAAGGTTGACGCCCTGCGCGGTCTCAATATCAGCATCACCACGACCGCCAAGTCCGACGAAGAAGCCAAG
>JAYVXE010000213.1:0-6021 GCA_043785395.1 Burkholderiaceae bacterium
GGCGAACGATAAAGTCGCGCACCGCCGCCACTGCCGGGGCCCGGTCGCGTTCACCCAAAGTGTCGTGGTAGAAGCCCGGAAGCTCGATTTTCTCTTTCACGGCACTGCCCAAGCGCTGAAAAAATCTGTGCTGCACCGGCTTCCTTACCACCCAGTCCGCACCCGATACCAGCAGCTGCGTTGGCAACGTGATCGCCTGCGCATCGCGGACCACGCGCGCAGCAGCGTCGTGCAGACCGAGCAGCATGTGGGCCGCGATGTCACGCGCAATCAGCGGGTCTTGCTCAAACGAGGCAATGCGCTGTGGGTCGTGCGTCAGCAGCTTGGCTTTGACATACGAGGTGACAAAAAACGGGCCTCGTAATTTTTGCCACAGCCGCAACCCCGGCAACGCCAACGGCACATACAGCTTGATCTGAAACGCCGGTGACGCCAAGCTCAAACAACGCACCTGGGGCGCGTAGTCGTGCGCCCAAGTGGCCGCCAGTACCGCTCCCACGCTTTGCGCCAGCACCGCAATATCAGCCTTGGCAACACCGTGACTGGCCACAATGTGCTGCACAAAAACCTCCACATCGCGCACGCTGCAGGTAAAACTCGGACTAAAGCCCCGTACTCCGGGTGAGCGCCCATGGCCTCGTGCATCCCAGGCAAAGAAGCTGAAATCGGGCAAATTCAGCTCATCCACCAAATGCTGCAAACGCCCCGAATGCTCGTGCCCCCGGTGCAGCATCAGCACCGCCTTGGGCGCCGTTGCCGCTAGCGTCGCTGGCCAGCAACGGTAAAAAAGTGACGTGCCATCGTGGGTTTGAAATACATGTTCTGTCGGTTCGCGCATGGGCTGGTCTGCAAAAAATCAGGACTTACGCAAAATTGTCCTGGCTGGGCGCCTGTCGGACTATCGGCATCGAAGCGAAATGGAGCCCCAGCGAGGACAGTTTTTGCCGATTTTGCAGGCCCATAGCTCGGCTATGGGGCGAGAAGGCGGTAAAAAATGAACCGCTGCGGCACCATTGCAGCCGATGCCTCCGATCGTCCGACAGGCTCCTAGGCATTTTTCCGCAGGCAGTACATCCTCGTACAGCAGGGAAAAAAACGACGCCAGGGCGGTTTTGCGCAAGTCCTAAAAATGAAAAAAAACTGGTTTGCACCAGGGTGTCAATGCGGAATGCCGCAACAGTAGAATTCCATCAATTTTACAACAAATTCAAATTGTAACTTTTTGCCCAAAGCCGCGCCGCGCCTGTCTATAACCGAGGAGGCGGTCGGGCTTATCAGGCTTATCGGACTTGTCGGACTTGTCGGCAAGCATCGGCGGCAAGGTCGCCGACCTGGGCGCTCACCTGCGGGGGCCTGGCCCAGGCCTACCCTGGGGGGTGCCCAGCCGACGGCGCCGTCGCTTGCAGGCCGTGCTGAACCCGCCGCACCATCGTCCACAGCAGCAAGGCGCACAGCAGCATCAGCAGTGGATTGATCCACGGCGCAAGCGGCCAGTCGAACACCAGCGCCAACGCCAACGCAGCCAACAAAAAAGCCCGGTCACTCTTGCCCATGGGGCCGTCGTAGCGCCGCTGCCCACTCACGGCCCAGGCCAGCACGCCGCAAAACTCACTGCCCACCGCCAACGCCACCAGCAAGGCCAGCCACGCCGTGGAGACCTCGGGCACTAAGCCAAAAGGCAAAAACAAGGCGATGTCCGACACAACGTCGCCAACCTCGTTCAGGTAAGCACCAAGCGTGGACTGCTGGCCAAACTCCCGCGCCAGCATGCCGTCCACAGCATTCAAGGCCATCCGCAGCAACATCCACACCGGCACCAAGGCATACAGCCAACGCGGGCTCGGCCCCGTGCTCAAGGTCAGCGCCAACGCCGCCCCCAGCAGCAGCGAGCCCAGGCACGCCAGCAACGTCACTTGGTTGGCGCTGATGCCGGCCCGCGCTAAAACGGCGACCCCGGGTCGCAGCAAGGATTGAAACCGGGGTTTGAGTGCGTAAAGGGACATGGATGCCTGTGCGGGTTGGCCGCCTCCGTCGTGGAGTGCGAGCGCTGTGGTTTTAAAAAAATAGCCCGTAAGCGCGCTGTGCCGTGCGCCCACCGGCCACCGGCCAATGCCTACTGCGCCGGGTCGCGCAACTCCCAGCGGATTTTGTCAATCTCGCCCAGTATTTGCGCAGGCAGCGTGGTGCCGTAGGCGTCGATGTTTTCATCGAGCTGCGCACTGGAGGTGACGCCGATGATGCAGCTGGCGACCCGCCACTGGGTGTAGCAAAAGGCCAGCGCCAGCTGCACGGGCGTCAGGCCGTTGGCGCGGGCCAAGGCGTTGTAGCGGCGGGCTGCGACCAAGGCCTCGGGGCGGCCCCAGCGCTGTTTGCGCACCGAGGCATAGCGCGTGATGCGCGCTTGCTGGGGTGCGCCGTCGCCGCTGGTGCCGCTGGCGTCGTATTTGCCGCTGAGCAGGCCAAAGCCCAGTGGCGAGTAGGCCAGCAGCGCCACGCCCAGACGCTGGCAGCTCTCATCCAAGCCGTTCTCCCAACTCCGGTTGAGCAGGCCATACGGGTTTTGCACGCTCGCAATCCGGGGCAGGCCGTGCTGCTCGGCCAGGCGCACAAATTCGTGGACGCCATACGGGGTTTCGTTGGACAGGCCAATCGCGCGCACTTTGCCGGCCCGTACCAGGTCGCTCAGGGCTTCGAGCTGCGCCAGGATCGGGGTTTGCGAAGTCTCTTTGGCCGGGTCGTAGTAGAGCGCGCCAAAGGCCGGCACATGGCGCTCGGGCCAGTGGATTTGGTAGAGGTCGATGCAGTCGGTTTGCAAGCGCCGCAGCGAGGCCTCGCACGAGGCCTTGATGTCGGCGGCAGTCATGCCGCTGCCCGCGCGCACCCAGGGCATATTGCGCCCCGGCCCGGCCACTTTGCTGGCCAGCACCAGGCGCTGGCGGGCGCCGGGGCGCTGGGCCAGCCAGTTGCCGATGATGGTCTCGGTGGCGCCAAAGGTCTCGGCCCGGGCCGGCACCGCGTACATCTCGGCGGTGTCCAGGAAGTTGATGCCGCGCTCCAGGGCACGGTCCAAAATGCGGTGGGCATCGGCCTCGTTCACCTGTTCGCCAAAGGTCATGCTGCCCAGGCAAATCGGCGTCACGTGCAGGTCGCTTTGACCTAACTGAATTTTTTGCATAGGTTCTCGGTTAAAAAATAGTAGTAGGACTTACGCAAACATGCTTGTTCGGACGCTACCTATGGGGTTTTTTGGATTTTGACAAACGCTAACTATGGGGTTTTGCGTAAGTCGTGAATAGGCCACTCGGCCCAGGAATCTGTCGAACCATGGTATTCGCCGGAACTGCTTCGGCACTGCTTCGGCCCAGTGTGGATGCGCGGCAACCCGCCCAAAAATGGCAAAAAAGAGCGAGTTTAGTGCCTGCGTCAAGCTGGCGACCGACAAGTGCGGCCACGTTCCGTACCATCACCCACCTATGCCCAACACATCGTCCGCCCCCACGTCCACGCCCGCGCCCTCCTACCAAGCCCTGCGCAGCGCGCGCAGTGAGTACGTCCCGCTGCGCCACATCAACTACCACGTCCGCCTCTGGGGTCTGCCGCGCCCCGGCGTCGCGCCCTTGGTGCTGGTGCACGGCTGGATGGATGTATCAGCCTCCTACCAGTTCATGGTTGACGCCTTGCGCGCCGAGCGCTGGGTGATTGCGCCCGACTGGCGTGGCTTTGGCCTGAGCCGTGGCCCAGTGGTCGACAGTTATTGGCTGGCCGACTACCTGGCCGATCTGGACGCTTTGCTCGACCACTATGCCGGCGACCAGGCTGTCGATCTGGTCGGCCACAGCATGGGCGGCCATGTCGTGATGCAGTACGCCGGCATACGCCCGGCGCGCATTCGCCGCCTGGTCAATCTGGAGGGTTTTGGCGTCCCGCCGTCCGAGCCGGCGCAGGCGGCGGCGCGCTATGCACGCTGGATGGACGAGCTCAAAGGCCTGCACCAAGGCCGCAGCGCACTCAAAACCTATGCCGACCTGGAGGCCGTAGCGCAGCGCTTGATGAGGACCAATCCGCGCCTGACGCCGGCCAAGGCGGCCTGGTTGGCGCAGCACTGGGCACGGCCCAATGCACGCGGCGAATGGGAAATTTTGGGCGACCCCGCGCACAAAATCGTTCACCCGCACCTGAGCCGGGTGGACGAGGTGCTGGCGCTGTACCGCTGCATCAGCGCGCCGACGCTGGCGGTGGAGGCCGCGCACGACAGCCTGGGCGGCTGGTTTGGCGACAAATACAGCCTGGCGCAGTACCACCAGCGCTTGCAGCACGTGCCCGATCTGCGCATCGCCGTGCTGCCCGATGCCGGCCACATGCTGCACCACGACCAGCCGCTGGCGCTGGCGCAGTTGCTGGAGGCGTTTTTGGACGGCCCGGCGGGCGCAACACCTCAAAGCTAGAAACAGCGCCCAAGCCACTCTGCGCAGCATGAGAAAATACGGCCCTGGCCAACTTTGGCCTCCTTTTTTTTCACCGACCACAGAAAGCAGCCCCCCCATGGAAGCAGAACACATCAACAGCCTTGGCAACCAATTGGCCGACCTGGGCCAGCGCACACAAGCGCTTCGGGGGTATCTTTGACTTCGATACCAAAGCTGAACGCCTGAGAACCGTCAACGCCTGGCTCGAAGACGCCAGCATCTGGGGCGAGCCCAAGCGCGCCCAAGAGCTGGGGCGCGAGAAAAAATCGCTCGACGGCGTCGTGCTGTCGATCAGCACTTTGACGCGCGAGCTGGCCGACAACGCCGAGCTGTTCGAGATGGCCAAGGAAGAAGGCGACGAGGCGGGCCTGCAAACGATTGCCAGCGAGACCGCCAAGCTGGCGCTGGAGATCGAGGCGCTGGAATTCCGCCGCATGTTCAACAACCCGGCCGACCCGCTCAACTGCTTTTTGGACATCCAAGCCGGCGCCGGCGGCACCGAGGCCTGCGACTGGGCCAGCATGCTGCTGCGCCAGTACCTGCGCTACGCCGAGCGCAAGGGCTTTGCCACCAGCATCGAGGATGAGACCGCAGGCGATACCGCCGGCATCAAGGGTGCGACGATCCGCATCGAGGGCGAGTACGCCTTCGGCCTGCTGCGCACCGAGACCGGCGTGCACCGGCTGGTGCGCAAGTCGCCGTTTGACAGCTCGGGCGGACGCCACACCAGCTTTGCCAGCGTTTTTGTCTACCCCGAGATCGACGACTCGATCGAGATCGACATCAACCCCTCGGATGTGCGCACCGACACCTACCGCGCCAGCGGCGCCGGCGGCCAGCACATCAACAAAACCGACTCGGCGGTGCGGCTCACGCACATCCCGACCGGCATCGTGGTGCAGTGCCAAGACGGCCGCAGCCAGCACAGCAACCGCGATGTCGCCTGGAAGCGCCTGCGCAGCCGCCTGTACGACTTTGAGATGCGCAAGCAGCAGGAAGCGCAGCAAAAGCTGGAGGACACCAAGACCGACGTCGGCTGGGGGCACCAGATCCGCTCTTACGTGCTGGACAACAGCCGCATCAAGGACCTGCGCACCAACGTCGAAGTCTCGGCCACGCAGAAGGTGCTGGATGGGGATCTGGATGTGTTCATTGAGGCTTCGCTGAAGCAGGGGGTTTGACATCGATTGGCGGTATACTCGTGTCACACTTTTTTCACAGGTGACACAATATGCAAACCATTAACGTCCGTGAGCTTCGAAACACCATTCCGCACCTGCGCGAGACGCTGGCGCGCGAGCACGAACTGGTGCTTGTCTCCAACGGGGAACCTGTGGCGCGGATTCTTCCCATGGAGGCACCACCGAAGTTGGAACCAATGGCGTGGTTGCGTGCCATGAGCCCACCCCCTGCCAATGACTCCACCGACTCCACCGCCTTGGTCCGCGAAGACCGCAACCGGCGTGGTTCTTGATGCAATCGGCCTACATCGACACCAGCGCTTTCGTCAAACGCTTTGTCGTCGAACGAGGTTCCACTGAAGTGGAAGCGCTGA
>JAYVXE010000214.1:0-18137 GCA_043785395.1 Burkholderiaceae bacterium
CCGTTCGGTGATTACCGTGGGCCCAACGCTCAAGCTGCACCAGTGCGGCCTGCCCAAGCTGATGGCCCTTGAGCTGTTCAAGCCCTTCATCTTCTCGCGCCTCGAAGCCATGGGCATTGCCACCACCATCAAGGCGGCCAAGAAGGAAGTTGAGTCCGGCACACCGGTGGTCTGGGACATCCTGGAAGAGGTGATCAAAGAGCACCCGATCATGCTGAACCGGGCGCCTACCCTGCACCGCTTGGGCATCCAGGCGTTCGAGCCCATCCTTATCGAAGGCAAGGCGATTCAGCTGCATCCGCTGGTGTGCGCGGCCTTTAACGCCGACTTTGACGGCGACCAAATGGCGGTCCACGTGCCGCTGTCGGTCGAAGCCCAGGTGGAGGCGCGCACCTTGATGCTGGCCTCCAACAACATCCTGTTTCCCGCCAGCGGTGAGCCGTCGATCGTGCCGTCGCAAGACGTGGTGCTGGGCCTGTACCACACCACCCGCGACCGCGTCAACGGCAAGGGCGAAGGCTTGATCTTCGCCGACACCGGCGAAGTCCAGCGTGCGCTTGACGCCGGTGAGGTTGAGCTCACCGCGCGCGTCAATGTGCGCCTGACCGAGTGGACCAAGGACAAGGCCACGGGCGAGTTGCTGCCGTCGACCAAGCTGTGGGAAACCACGGCGGGGCGCGCCCTGCTGTCCGAAATCTTGCCCAAGGGCCTGCCCTTTAGCAACATCAACAAGGCGCTGAAGAAGAAGGAAATCTCCAAGCTGATCAACGTCTCGTTCCGCAAGTGCGGGCTCAAAGAGACCGTGGTTTTCGCCGACAAGCTGCTGCAAAACGGCTTCCGCTTGGCGACCAAATCCGGCATCTCGATTTGCGTCGACGACATGCTGGTGCCCAAGGAAAAGCCGGCGATTTTGGCCAACGCCGAAAAAGAGGTGAAAGAAATCGCCCAGCAATACGCCTCGGGCCTGGTGACGGCGGGCGAGCGCTACAACAAGGTGGTCGACATCTGGGGCAAGGCCGGCGACGAAGTCTCCAAGGTCATGATGGCCCAGTTGGCCAAGGAAAAGACCATCGACCGCCACGGCAACGAAGTCGAGCAAGAGTCGTTCAACTCGATCTACATGATGGCCGACTCGGGCGCCCGGGGCTCTGCGGCGCAGATTCGCCAGCTGGCCGGTATGCGGGGCCTGATGGCCAAGCCGGATGGCTCGATCATCGAGACGCCGATCCAGGCCAACTTCCGCGACGGTCTGAACGTGTTGGAGTACTTTATTTCCACCCACGGAGCCCGTAAGGGCTTGGCCGACACGGCACTGAAGACCGCCAACTCGGGCTACCTGACGCGCCGACTGGTCGACGTGACGCAGGACTTGGTGGTCACCGAGCTCGACTGCGGCACCAGCAACGGCGCCTTGATGCGCGCCATTGTGGAGGGCGGTGAAGTGATCGAGTCGCTGCGCGACCGTGTGCTGGGCCGTACCGCTGCCGAAGAAGTGCTGCACCCTGAGAACCGCTCGGTGCTGGCACCGGCGGGCACCATGCTGGACGAAGACCTGATCGACGAGCTGGAGCTGGCCGGCGTCGACGAGGTCAAGGTGCGCACCGCGCTGACCTGCGAAACCCGCTTTGGCCTGTGCGCCACCTGCTACGGGCGTGACCTGGGCCGTGGCGGCCTGATCAACAACGGCGAAGCCGTCGGTGTGATCGCTGCACAGTCGATTGGCGAGCCCGGAACCCAGCTGACCATGCGGACCTTCCACATCGGTGGTGCGGCCTCGCGTGCTGCGGTGGCCTCCAGCGTGGAGGCCAAGTCCAACGGCATCATCAGCTTCAACGCGACGATGCGCTACGTCAGCAACACCAAGGCCGACTTGGTGGTGATTGCCCGTTCTGGCGAAATCATCATCCACGACGAGCATGGCCGTGAGCGCGAGCGCCACAAAGTGCCCTACGGCGCGATGCTGGCGGTCAAGGCCGACCAGCAGATCAAGGCCGGTACGATTTTGGCCAATTGGGATCCGCTGACGCGCCCCATCATTACCGAGTTCGCCGGCAAGGCGCAGTTCGAGAATGTCGAAGAAGGCTTGACGGTGGCCCGCCAGGTTGACGACGTGACCGGCTTGTCGACGCTGGTCGTGATCGACCCCAAGCGCCGTGGTGCGGCCAAGGTGGTGCGCCCGCAGGTCAAACTGATCGACGGCAACGGCAACGAAGTCAAGATCCCCGGCACCGACCATTCGGTCACGATTGGTTTCCAGATTGGTGCGCTGATCCAGGTTCGCGACGGCCAAGACGTGGGCCCCGGCGAAGTGCTGGCGCGGATTCCGGTCGAAGGCCAGAAGACGCGGGACATTACCGGCGGCTTGCCGCGTGTGGCCGAACTGTTCGAGGCCCGCACGCCCAAGGACAAGGGCATGCTGGCCGAGATGACCGGTACGGTGTCGTTCGGCAAGGAAACCAAGGGCAAGGTGCGCTTGCAGATCACCGACCCTGAAGGCACGGTCTGGGACGAGCTGATCCCGAAGGAGAAGAACATCCTGGTGCACGAAGGCCAGGTGGTCAACAAGGGCGAGTCGGTGGTCGACGGCCCGGCCGATCCGCAAGACATCCTGCGTCTGCTGGGCATGGAAGAGCTGGCGCGCTACATCGTCGACGAAGTGCAAGACGTTTACCGCTTGCAGGGCGTGAAGATCAACGACAAGCACATCGAGGTGATCGTGCGCCAGATGCTGCGCCGGGTGGTGGTTGAGAACACCGGTGACTCCAACTACATTGCGGGTGAGCAGGTCGAGCGCTCGGAGATTTTGAACACCAACGACGCGCTGCGTGCGGCCGACAAAGTGCCCGCCACCTTCACCAACCTGTTGCTGGGTATTACCAAGGCCTCGCTGTCGACCGACTCGTTCATCTCGGCAGCCTCGTTCCAGGAGACCACGCGGGTGCTGACCGAGGCGGCCATCATGGGCAAGCGCGACGAGCTGCGCGGCCTGAAGGAAAACGTCATCGTGGGTCGCCTGATCCCGGCTGGCACCGGCATGGCCTTCCACCAGGCGCGCAAGGTCAAGGACGAGATGGACGACGCCGAGCGCCGCGCCATCGCCGAGGCCGAAGCGCAGGACTTGGAGAACAACCCGCAAGAAGCCGACTACCAGACCACGGCGGCCTCCGAGTAAGCTGTTGCCGGCGGCAAAGCAGCCGGTTGCGCCCCGAACCCATGTGAATGGGTTCGGGGCGTTTTTACAGGTGCCGCCGTGGTGCGTGCTGGCGTTGTGTTGCTGGTTTGCTGGTGTCGCGCCGTCGCCCTGTGCGGCCGGCTTTCCCAAGACCTGCGCCAACCTGCGTGTTTGGCGCTGCCGCAGACCTGCTGACGGCTGTTGGCGCAACGCTGCGGACAGGGCTTGGTGCAGGTGAATTTACTCAAATTGATAGCTGCTGACGCATGTATTTGATTGATTTCAGATATTAACGTTATTGAATCAATTGATTGATAAGCGCGATAAGCTATCAATTATTATTTAAAAGGATTTTTCCGGTCTGCGAGACCTGTTGGAATGTCAGGGGGTTGGGGCTTATGCAGGGGCGTCCCCAGATGCGTGCGCCCACATGCCGGCGCAACGTGACCCCCTATAGTGCTACTGGCTTGAAAAAAAACGAGCTCTGGGTTTTGCGTCAAGACCTGTCATAGGCGTTGTCCATGTTTTCTTCTTCTTCTTTGATGCTTCTGTGGCTGGCTTTGGGCCTGCTGTTGTTTTGGTCGGTGGGTGCTTACAACCGGCTGCTGCGTTTGCGTGTCCGTGTGCTGCGGGCTTTTGGGGCGCTGGATGCGCAGCTGCTGCGCCATGTGGGTTTGCTGCCGCCGGCGGCGGACACAAAGGCCGGCCCGCCCGCAGAGGTGGGCGACGCTGGCGGCTGCGCGCTGCGCGTGTTGCATGCAGCGTCGGCCCAGTTTGCCGCCTCACTGGCGGCAGCCCGGGTCAATGCGCTCGACTGCAACGCTGTCGCCGCGCTGGCGGCGGCACGCGAAGTGCTGTTGATGGCGTGGGAGAATGCCCAGCCAATCCCAGCAGCGCTGGACGCGCCAGCCAGTGCCTCGGCAGCGTGGATGCAGTGGTGCAGACAAAGCGAGCGCGCCTGCGCCGCGTTCAATGCGGCGGTTGAGCTTCACAACAGCGCGTTGGCGCAATTCCCGGCGCACTTGTTGGCCACCTTGTTCGGCTTTAAAAAAGCGGGTTCTTTATGACATCTCCATCGCCTGCTGTCCGTTTGGCGGCGCCGCCCAGTGCCGCCGGGCCGACGCCGTTGTGGCGCCAGTTGCAAGCGACGGCGACGGTGTTGGCCGCAGTCCGGGCCGGCCAGTCGGCCACCACCGCGCTGGCCGAGGTTGAGGGCAGTCTGCGCCCTGGCGTACAGGCGCTGGTCTTTTATGTGTTGCGCGGCCTAGGCCAGGCCGAGGCGCTACGGCGCAAACTCGCCAGCCGCACGCCGCCGCCTTTGGTGGATGCGCTGCTGTGCACGGCGCTGGCCTTGGGCTGGCGCGGCGAGCTCGCGCCGGGCGCGGCGCGGGAGGCGCTGTACTACGACCCGTTCACCTTGGTTGACCAAACCGTTGAGGCCACCAAACGCAGCGCCACAACCCGGGCCCAGGCCAGTTTTGTCAACGCCTGTTTGCGGCGCTTTTTGCGCGAACGCGAAGCCCTGTTGTTGGCCATCGAGGGCGAGCCGATGGCCAGTTGGAACCATCCGCGCTGGTGGATAGAGCGCGTGCGCCAAGAGCACCCCAAGCGTTGGCGCGATATTTTGCAAGCGAACAACACGCAGGCC
This sequence comes from Burkholderiaceae bacterium, assembly GCA_043785395.1. Taxonomy (GTDB): domain Bacteria; phylum Pseudomonadota; class Gammaproteobacteria; order Burkholderiales; family Burkholderiaceae_C; genus JAGOEY01. The sequence goes on from JAYVXE010000214.1 coordinate 4,821, forward strand.
CCGATGGTGCTGCGGGTGAATGTCCAGCAAGTGACGCAGGCACAGTATTTGCAGTCACTGGCCGCTTTGGGCATGGGCGCCGTCGCCGTCGGGGCGAGCGGCATTGTGCTCGACCAGGCGCGCCCGGTGCACGAGCTCCCCGGCTTCGCGCAGGGCCAGGTGTCGGTGCAAGACGCGGCCGCCCAGCTGGCCGCGCCACTGCTGCTGGAGGGGCTGGACGGCGCGCAGCCGCTGCGCATTTTGGACGCTTGCGCAGCGCCTGGCGGCAAGACGGCGCATCTGCTGGAGTTGCTGGGAGCGCACAGCCCAGCCCATGTGAGCGCGCTGGACATTGACCCGCTGCGCTGCGAGCGGATCCACCACAATTTGGCGCGCCTGGGCTTGCAGTCGCCAGAGCGGGTGACGGTGCTGGTGGCGGACGCCCAAACCCCCGAGCGCTGGGCGACGCCAGCGGGGCGCTTTGATGCGATCTTGCTCGACGCGCCCTGCACGGCCTCCGGCATCGTGCGCCGCCATCCCGATGTGCGCTGGCTGCGCCGCGAGAGCGACATCGCCCAGCTCGCCATCATCCAAGCCGGGCTGCTGGCCACGCTGTGGGCCTTGGTCAAGCCGGGGGGGCGTTTGCTGTACTGCACGTGCTCCGTATTTCTGGCCGAAGGCGAGGCCCAGATTGCGTCTTTTCTGGCGCACAACCGGGACGCTGTTTTGCTGCCGTCGCCCGGCCATTTGTTGCCGCAAAGTGCGGCCAAGGCGCAGGCCGGGCGGGAGCCGTTACGCGGCGACCATGATGGATTTTTCTATGCCCTGCTACACCGCCGCGCCGACTGAGCTACGCCGCTGCGGCTGGGCTGGCGCTGCGGCGCGGGCGGCGCGGGCGCTGCTGTTGCTGGTGGCGCTGTGGGCTGCGGCCCCGCTGCGGGCGCAGCCACCGGCAGCGGTGGCGGCGCCAGTACCACTGGCGTCAGTGGCGTCAGTGGTACTGGCGCCGCAGGTCGAGTTGCAGAGGATGCGGATCGAGCGCAATGAGGACGGCGTCTTCCTCTCTGGCCGGGTCAAGTTCGAGCTGCCAACGGTGGTGGAGGACGCGCTGCGCAAAGGCATCCCGATGTTTTTTGTCGCCAAGGCCGACATTGCACGCAGCCGCTGGTACTGGTCAGATGCTGTGGTCGCCAGCAGCGCCCGCCATACCCGCTTGGCCTACCAGCCGCTGACCCGGCGCTGGCGTTTGAACAGCGCTGCCAATCCGCTCGGCAGCAGTGGCCTGGGTATGGGTTTTAGCCAGACCTTTGATGCCTTGCCGGATGCCTTGGCTGCGATCCAGCGGATCTCGCATTGGCGGCTGGCCGATGCCGCCGCCGTGACCAGCGACAGCCGCTACCAGCTCGACTTCAGCTTTCAGCTCGATACCTCGCAGCTGCCGCGACCATTCCAGCTCGGCGTTGTGGGACGCTCTGATTGGGAGCTGGTGGGCCGCTACAGCATGCCGGTGCCACCACAGGTGTCGCCACCAACGCCAGCGCTGACGCCAGCGCCAGCGCCACCAGCGTCAGCGCAGCCGCAGCCGCAACCACCACTGGAAGGCCATTGATGCCGGTTGCGCCCGACTTCCATCCGGCTGCGTTGCGGCGCAACTTGGCGCTGAGCCCGCGCGCCGTGCGTTGGGCCGTGCTGGTCGGCTTGGCCACCATTTTGTCGCTGGCCTTGGTGTTGATGTTCATGCTGACCCAGGCGACCAATAACCGGCTTTTGTACGAGCGCAATTACACGCTGCTGTTTGGCATCAACATGGGGGTCGCCTTGCTGCTCTTGGCGGTGCTGGTGTGGATTGTGTGGCGGCTCATTTCGCGCGTGCGCCGAGGCCGTTTTGGCAGCCGTTTGCTGATCAAGTTGGCGGCGATTTTTGCGCTGGTGGGTTTTATGCCGGGGGTGTTGATTTATGTGGTGTCGTACCAGTTCGTCTCGCGCTCGATCGAGAGCTGGTTTGACGTCAAGGTCGAGACCGCCCTGGACGCTGGCTTAAGCCTGGGCCGTGCCACCTTGGATGTGATGGCCAGCGATCTGGGCAACCGAGCCCGGGTGGCCGGCAACCAACTCAGCGAGACCTCGGACGCAGCGGCGGGCTTGGCGCTCGAGCACATCCGAGACCAATTGTCGGCCGATGACGTGGTGCTCTGGAGTGGCGCTGGCCACATGATTGCCAGCGCCGGGCAATCGCGCTTTTTGCTCAATCCCGAGCGCCCTGGCGTGCAAGAACTGCGCAATGTGCGCAGCCAAGGCCATACCGCGCAAGTCGAAGGGCTGGATGACACCCGCAACGAAGGCGAGATGAAGAACGCCCGTATCAAGACCCTGACCGTGGTGCCGGGCCCAGGTGTTGATCTGCTGTCCGAGGCCCGGTTTTTGCAAGTCAGCCAGGCGCTGCCCCCGACGCTGGTGGCCAATGCTGTCGCAGTGACCGAGGCCAACCGTGAATACCAAGAGCGCGCCTTGGTGCGCGGTGGCTTGCGCCGGATGTACATAGGCACGCTGACACTGAGCCTGTTTTTATCGATTTTTGGCGCGGTGATTCTGGCCGTGCTGCTGGGCAACCAATTGGCCCACCCCTTGCTGCTGCTGGCCGAAGGGGTGCGCCAAGTGGCGGCGGGTGACTTGTCGCCCAAATCGGTGCTGCAAGGCCGCGACGAGCTCGGCGGGTTGACGCGCTCCTTTGCCCAAATGACACAGCAACTCTCCGATGCCCGCAGCGCGGTCGAGCACAGCATGGAGCAGGTCAACGCGGCCCGCGCCAACCTGCAAACCATTTTGGACAACCTGACGGCCGGCGTCATCGTGCTCGACGCCGCCGGCCTGGTACAGGCCTCCAACCCCGGCGCCACCCGGATCTTGCGGGCACCGTTGGCGGCGTTCGAGCAGCGTCCTTTGGCCGATATCGCCGGGCTGGAGGACTTTGCCGCTGGCGTACAAAACCAGTTTGACGCCTTCTTGGGTGAGCGCCTCCAGCATGGCCCGGACCACTGGCAGCAGTCGTTTGAGCTGCATGTGGCACAGAGTGGCGCCAGCCACAGTGCGACCACCTTGGTCGCGCGCGGGGCCGAACTGCCAAATGCCAAGCGCTTGCTGGTGTTTGACGATATCTCAGAGATCGTCTCAGCCCAGCGCGCCCAAGCCTGGGGCGAAGTGGCGCGCCGCTTGGCGCACGAAATTAAAAACCCCTTGACGCCGATCCAACTCTCGGCTGAACGGCTGGAGATGAAGCTCGGCGGCAAGCTCGGTGGCCCCGAACAGGCCTTGTTGACCAAGTCGGTCAAAACCATCGTCGACCAGGTCGACGCCATGAAACGGCTGGTCAATGAATTCCGTGATTACGCCCGGCTGCCAAGCGCCGATTTGCTGCCGCTTGACCTGAACGCGCTGGTGACCGATGTACTCAGCCTGTACGGCAGCGAGAGCGACGCCGACAGCGACAGCGCGCCGGTACAGGCTGAACTCGATGCGGATTGCCCGCTGATCCTGGGGGATGCCCAGCAACTGCGACAAGTCATCCACAACCTGCTGCAAAACGCCCAAGATGCCAGTGAAAGCGCGGCACCCGAGGCCGCGCAAACGCCAGTGCCCAGCGCCATCGTGCGCACCCAGCGCAGCGCAGCCAGTGGGCGGGTGCAGCTCAGCGTGCTGGATTTTGGCACTGGTTTTCCTGCGGATATTCTCAAACGAGCGTTTGAGCCTTATGTTACAACCAAGGCCAAAGGTACGGGCTTGGGTTTGGCCGTGGTCAAAAAAATAGCCGATGAACACGGCGCCCGCATCGACTTGTCAAACCGGATACGGGATGGATGCGTCCAAGGGGCCCAAGTGTCGCTATCATTCGCGATAGCGGTCAATCTGGCAGCTTGATGGGAATACCTTTATTTCACGACTTGCGCACAAAACAACGACCAGCGTTTGCCCCAAACTGCAAATGCGGTAGTCAACGCCCAACTTGGCGAGTTTGTTCAAGTCCTACATTTTTCTACAGCGCTTTACAACGACATGGCAAATATCTTGGTGGTAGACGATGAGTTGGGAATCCGCGACCTCCTCTCGGAAATCCTGAACGACGAAGGCCATAGCGTCGAGCTGGCAGAAAATGCTGCCCAAGCGCGCACCGCGCGCAGCAACGGTGTCCACGACCTGGTGTTGCTCGATATCTGGATGCCCGACACCGACGGCGTCTCCTTGCTCAAGGAGTGGGCGGCAACTGGCACCCTGACAATGCCCGTCATCATGATGAGCGGGCACGCCACCATCGACACGGCGGTCGAGGCGACCCGCATCGGAGCCTTCTCGTTTTTGGAAAAACCGATCACCTTGCAAAAACTGCTGAAAGCTGTCGAGCAAGGCCTGGCCCGTAACACCGCACGGCAAGCCCCGCTGGCCGCGCTGACGGCGCCGCCGCTGTCAGCGGCCAGCGTGCCAACGCCGGTCGAGCCCGAAGACCTGGGTCCGCAGGTGAGCCAAATTTTTGAGCTGGACAAACCCCTGCGCGAAGCCCGCGATGGCTTTGAGAAAGCCTACTTCGAGTTTCACCTGGCCAAAGAAGGCGGCTCCATGACCCGTGTTGCCGAAAAAACCGGCCTGGAGCGAACCCATCTGTACCGCAAACTGCGCCAGCTCGGCGTCGACCTCGGACGCCGCAGCCGGGTCGCCTGAGCCGCGACGGCTGGCGCCGCCGCCGCCGTGGTCTACGCACGCACAACCCGGCACCTGAAGTTGCGGCCACAGTCGAAGCAGGACGATGCCCCTTTTTTCGCTGCTATAATTGCGGGCTTAGGCCTGGTAGCTCAGTCGGTAGAGCAGCGGATTGAAAATCCGCGTGTCGGTGGTTCGATTCCGCCCCAGGCCACCAAAATTCAAAGCCAACTGTCCTCAGTTGGCTTTGTCGTATCTGGGCCTTCTCCGTGCCACCAAGGGCCTTTCTTACGTAGTCGCCCTGTGGCGACGCGGTTTTAAGTTCTGCCCGTCCACATCGTTTAGGATGAATACATGAAAAATACATTTTTTACATGCAGATTCTTTTTTGGGGTGGTGGCCTTGTTCTGGGTTCTTAGCTTTTCGGCCGTGGGCGCCGTGCGGGAAGTCCCGGCGAACGACATTCAACGCGTGGTGAAGTCCGAGGCGTTTTCCGTGGTTTTGTTCACCAGCCCCGACATCGGTTGCGGCTATTGCAGAGGCCAAGCGCAGCTCCTCGATAGTTTTGCGCGCAACTATGAGGGGCCGGCCAAGTTGCTGCGTGTGCAATGGTCGCCCTGGCAAAATTTCCCATCTGCCGAGAAGTTACCGAAAAAAACCTACGCCCTTCCCATGTGGGTAGCGGTCCGTAGTGGCAAAGAAGTACTGCGTTCTGAGGGGCGTTTGAATGACCTGGCCGCTGTGCACGCGTTTTTTGAGCGTGACGTGGTGTCTGACAGTGACGTTGAAGTTGCGCCAAAACTTTGAGTACCTCCTCCTCCCCTGCCTGCCCCCGTCCCTCTCTCCACAGCGCAAAGCACAGCCCTTCGCATGTGGGTGCGCGTAGATATTGTGGGGGAGGCTTTGCGTATCTGCGGCAAGACTTTCCCGGCACGCGTGCCTGCCGACGAGTTGCAGGTGGACGTTTGGAGGACTCGCAACAAAGCCATGCTTAACCAAGCGGCGCTGCTTATATTGACGCGTAGCGACCGAGATGAATCGACCGAGATGGGCGATTTTTTGGACACAGAAAAAGCACGACTGCAGCGTCTTGCGCCGATGAAAACCATCAACATGCAAGACTGCGATCGCCTGCTTGCGGCATTGGACGATTAGTGGCCCGGTCTGCCCCCCGGCTTGGGTGTGCGCCGTAGCAGCCGCCCGAACCACAGGCCCACATCGTCCACCCCCGTGAACACGGCCGGAATCACCAACAGGCTTAGGAAGGTGGAGGTGATCAGCCCGCCGATCACGGCCACTGCCATCGGGGAGCGGAAACTCGAATCCGCCGCACCAAAACCCAGAGCGATGGGCAACATGCCGGCACCCATGGCCAGGGTGGTCATGATGATCGCACGGAACTGGACAGGTAGTCCTGACTAGTCCACCAGCACAGTTCCAGCCCGGCAGCGGCGCAGGCTTGGCGGTGCGCAACAAACGGCGTCAAGGGCCCTGCCCGGCGGCCTTTAATCTTGTCTTTAAGCGCGATACCGTGCCATTGAAAATTAAGGTCCACTTCATCCACCCACTTCAATTCGGCCAGTTCTTCACGGCGGGTTGCTGCCTGGGTATACCGCTGCACGCTGCGCATGAAATTTGGTTTTTTGCCACAGAGCGCGAAAAGAGTGGCTGGGATCGGGTTTTTGCTGTGCTTTCTGAGAAAATTCAAGCGCAATGCGGACGGCGTTTTCCTCCAAGGGTTTGCGCTAGTGGTTTTCGTTGCAGACAAACGTAGATTACAGCCCACATCACAGATGCTGTGCCGTTGGTGTGCGGTGTGTGTGAATGCTGCTTCAATATTGTTTCATTACCAGGAGAAATCACGCATGAAAAAATCTCTCATTGCTTTGGCTGCCTTGTCCGCCTTGTCTGCCATGGGCGTAGCGTCGGCCCAGTCCACCGTCACGCTGTACGGCATGGCCGATGCCTATATTGCGTCGGAGCGGATCAATGGACTGACGCAGACGGTGGTCAACTCAGGGGGGCAAAACGGCAGTCGCTGGGGCCTGAGGGTGAACGAGGATCTGGGCAACGGCTTGTCCGTGATTGCCGTGGCGGAGTCTGGGTTTGATATCAGCAGCGGTGGTAGCGCTCAGGGCGGCCTGTTGTTTGGTCGCCAGGCCTTTGTGGGCATCAAGAGCGCTTTTGGCACGGTTTCGCTGGGCCGCCAGTACAGTCCTTACGATGACATCAAGGGCGACTTGTCTTTGTTGGCCAGCAATGATTTTGACGCGACCAATGGCCCGACAGGCAATAACGAGGGGACTTTTGGTGCGTGGAAGGGTTATGAGTACCGGGTCAACAATTCGGTCAAGTACACCAGTGCGAGTTTTGCGGGCTTCTCTGCCACGGCACTCTACGGCCTGGGCGAGGACAAGGCCAAGGCTGGCCCTGGCACCAGCGCCAGCCACACGTTCGGGCTCGCCGGCTCGTACCGCCAGGGTCCGCTGCTGGTAAGTCTGGTGCACCAAGAGGACGGTTTTGTGCGTGCCGCCAACAATGGGCGCAACCAGCGTGAAAACACCTTGGTTGGCGCTTCTTATGATTTTGGCGTGGTCAAGGTTGGTGGTGGCTATAACGAGTACCGCGTGCGCGTTGCTGGCGACAAGTCGCCCAAGGCCAAGGAGTTTTTTGTCGGTGTTTCGGCGCCCCTGGGCCCTGTGACGTTGAAGGGGCAATATGCCCGCTCCAAGGTCAGCGGCTCACGTGCCGATGATTCTTTTGGCATTGACGCGATGTACGCTTTCTCCAAGCGCACCAGCGCCTATGTCGGCTTTAATACGACCAAATTCGCCAACGCGGCGGCTGACGGCAGCGATACCAAAAACCGCTTGTTCGGCCTGGGTCTGCGCCATGCGTTTTGATCTGCGCCGTGTGAGTGTGTAGACGCTACGCCCTCACGCCGTTTTGAAAAGCCGCTGCGCCTCTTGGGGCGAAGCGGCTTTTTTGGGGGTGTCGGGCGGCTGGTCTGTGTTGTTGCCGGTGCGGTGGGTCGGGCCAAGGCCGACGTGGCTGGCGCCAAAATAGCGCTTTCCCCCTTTTTTTGGAGATCGAATTTATGACCACTTTGGGCACACCTTTGTCCCCCCACGCCAACAAGGTCATGCTGCTTGGCGCGGGCGAGCTTGGCAAGGAGGTCGTGCTGGCCTTGCAACGCCTGGGCGTAGAGACCATTGCCGTCGACCGTTATGCCGGTGCGCCGGGCCAGCAGGTTGCGCACCGTGCGCACACCATTGACATGGATGACCCGGCGCAGTTGCAAGCGCTGCTAGAGGCCGAGCGCCCGCATTTGGTGGTGCCCGAGATTGAGGCCATCGCCACGCCGATGCTGGAGCAGCTGGAGGCGGCTGGCCTGGTGCGCGTCATCCCCACTGCGCGCGCTGCACGCCTGACGATGGACCGTGAAGGCATTCGCCGCCTGGCCGCCGAAACCCTGGGCCAGCCAACCAGTCCTTACCAGTTTTGTGATTCCTTGGCGGCCTTGCAAGCGGCCATTGATGGCGCGGCTGGTGGGCTGGGTGCAGGCATCGGCTACCCCTGCATTGTCAAGCCGGTGATGAGCAGTTCGGGCAAGGGCCAGAGCCGGATCGACGGCCCGGCCGATGTGGCTGCGGCCTGGGATGCAGCGATGGCCGGTGGTCGGGTCAGCCGTGGGCGGGTGATTGTCGAGGGCTTTATCGACTTCGACTATGAAATTACCTTGCTGACGGTGCGCGCGCTGGGGGCCGATGGCCACGTCCATACCCATTTTTGCGAACCTATTGGCCATATACAGGTCAACGGTGACTATGTCGAGAGCTGGCAGCCTCAGCCGATGGCGGCGCTCGCCTTGGAGCGCGCCCACCAGATTGCCCAGTCGGTGTGCGACAACCTCGGCGGCCAGGGCTTGTTTGGCGTTGAGTTGTTTGTCAAGGGTGAGCAGGTCTGGTTCAGCGAGGTCAGCCCGCGCCCGCATGACACGGGCTTGGTGACGCTGTGCACCCAGCACCAAAGCGAATTCGAGCTGCATGCGCGCGCTATTTTGGGCCTGCCGGTGGACACCGCTTTGCGCAACCCCGGTGCCAGCGCGGTAATCTATGGCGGCGTCGACGCCAGCGGCATTGTGTTCGACGGCGTGGCCGAGGCTTTGGCGCTGCCGGGCACCGATCTGCGCTTGTTCGGCAAGCCCGAGAGCTTTGTCAAACGCCGCATGGGCGTGGCCTTGGCGCGGGGCGCCGACGTGGCGACGGCTCGGGTGATTGCCAAGCAGGCGGCGGCCAAGGTCAGGCCGCGCCGGGCCTGAGCGGGTTTGAGCGGGGCTGAGCGGGGCTGAGGCTGCCCCGCGTTGGGGCATTCCGATAGGAGAGTGCGGGGCGCTCAGGCGCTGGCCAAGATGCTGCGCGCCACCGCCTCGGCCATCCGAATGCCGTCAACGCCGGCGGAGAGGATGCCGCCAGCGTAGCCTGCGCCTTCACCGGCGGGGAACAGGCCGCGCACGTTCAGGCTTTGGCCGTCTTCGCCACGGCGCATTTTGATCGGGGACGAGGTTCGGGTTTCCACGCCGGTCAGCAGGGCGTCGGCCATGTCGAAGCCTTTGATTTTTTGGCCAAAGGCTGGCAATGCTTCGCGGATTGCCTCGATCGCATAGCCGGGCAGGGCGCTTGCCAAGTCCCCCAAAGTGACCCCCGGTTGGTAGGACGGTTGCACGCTGCCGAGCTGGCTGGAGGCGCGGCCAGCCAGGAAGTCGCCGACCAATTGGCCGGGTGCGTGGTAGTTGCTGCCGCCCAACAGATAGGCCTGGGATTCAAGCTGGCGTTGCAGTGCGATGCCGGCCAGTGGGTTGTTGCTGACCGCCTCAGCCATGGGAAAGTCGGCCGGCGTGATGCCGACGACGATGGCTGCGTTGGCGTTGCGCTCGTTGCGCGAGTATTGGCTCATGCCGTTGGTGACGACCTGGCCGGGCTCGCTGGCGGCGGCCACCACGGTGCCGCCGGGGCACATGCAAAAGCTGTAGACCGTGCGGCCATTGCGCGCGTGGTGGGCCAGCCGGTAGTCGGCTGCGCCCAGCAGGGGGTGGCCGGCATGGCGGCCCCAGCGTGCGCGGTCAATCAGGCTTTGCGGGTGCTCGATGCGAAAACCAATCGAGAACGGCTTGGCCTCGGTGTAGACGCCGCGCTGGTGCAGCATCTCAAAGCTGTCGCGCGCGCTGTGGCCGAGTGCCAGCACGACCTGCGTTGCTGGCAGCCGGTAGTCCGCGCCGCTGCTCTGGTCAAGCACGTGCAGGCTGCGGATCTGGCCGTCTTCGATCTGGACGTCGGTGACGCGGTGCTGAAAGCGCACTTCGCCGCCGAGCGCGATGATTTGCGCGCGCAAATGCTCGACAACCTTGACCAGCTTGAAGGTGCCGATGTGCGGGTGCGCGGCGGTCAGTATTTCTTCGGGCGCACCGGCCTTGACCAGCTCTTGCATCACTTTGCGGCCCAAAAATCGCGGATCTTTGATCTGGCTGTACAGCTTGCCGTCGGAAAAAGTACCCGCGCCGCCCTCGCCAAACTGCACATTGCTCTCGGGGTTGAGCAGGCCCTTGCGCCACAGTGCCCAGGTGTCTTGGGTGCGTTGGCGCACCGAGGTGCCACGCTCCAGCACGATCGGCTTGAAGCCCGATTGCGCCAGCAGCAGGGCCGCAAAAATGCCGCAGGGGCCAAAGCCCACCACCACCGGGCGCACAGCCTGGCTTGGCCACGGCGTGGGGGCTTGGGCCGACGGCTGGTAGGCCATGTCGGGCGTGGTGCGGATATGCGTGTTCTGTGCGTGTTGCGCCAGCAAGCGGGCCTCCAGCCCCGGGTCCTGCGGATCGTGCAATTGCACATCGACGATGTAGACCTGGAGCAGCGCGGCTTTGCGGGCGTCAAAGCTGCGTTTGTGGATCTGGATCTGCTGGATGCTTGGCGCCTGGGCGGCGCTCAGGCCCAGGGTCTGGGCAACCAGGGACGGCAAGGCGTCAGCGGCGTGGTCGAGTGGGAGTTTGAGTTCGGAGAGTCTAAGCATGGTGGGCTCATGGGCTTGTGGTTATCAAGCAAGGGCATGGATTTTACGGACAGAACTTGTGCAAAACCAGGCCAAGTTCATGGTGCGCGTATCTTGGTCGACTTAATGTTAGGGGGTTTATTGTAATTTATGTTACTTGTTTACCTTTAGCGCATATGTAGTAAGCGGTAGAAGCTATTTAGACTTTAAAAATTGCGCCTTAATGCGGCTGGTGCTGCGCAGAAGAAGCCGCAACACCAGCGGCCAGCGGGCTCATTCGGGCAAGAAGCCTTGCACCGACAGGTAGCGCTCGCCGGTGTCGTAGTTAAAGCCCAGCACCTTCGCCTGGCCCGGCAGCCGGGGCAGTTGCTGGGCGATGGCGGCCAGCGTGGCGCCGCTGGAGATGCCGACCAGCAGGCCTTCTTCGCGGGCCGAACGGCGGGCATAGTCACGCGCCGCCTCAGCCTCGATTTGCAAGATGCCGTCGAGCAGGCTGAGGTCAAGATTTTTGGGCACAAAGCCGGCACCAATGCCTTGGATCGGGTGCGGCGCCGGTGCACCGCCCGAGATCACCGGCGAGGCCGTGGGCTCGACGGCAAACACCTGGAGCTGCGGCCAGGCGGCTTTGAGCACACGGGCGCAACCGCTCAGGTGACCGCCGGTGCCGACGCCGGTGATCAGCGCGTCGAGTCCGTCGGGGAAATCCGCCAAAATTTCCTGCGCTGTGCTGCGCACATGGGCTTCAATATTGGCCGGGTTCTCGAACTGCTGCGGCATCCAGGCGCCGGGCGTGGCGGCAACCAGCTCTTGGGCGCGGGCAATCGCGCCTTTCATGCCTTTTTCGCGCGGCGTCAGATCGAACGACGCGCCGTAGGCCAGCATCAGGCGACGCCGCTCGATCGACATGCTGTCGGGCATCACCAGCACCAGCGGGTAGCCCTTGACCGCCGCCACCATCGCCAACCCCACGCCGGTATTGCCCGAGGTCGGCTCGATGATGGTGCCGCCGGGGCGCAACTGCCCCGAGGCTTCGGCGGCCTCGACCATCGCCAGCGCAATCCGGTCTTTGATCGAGCCGCCGGGGTTGCTGCGCTCGGACTTGATCCAGACCTGTTGGCCGGGATGGGCAATGCCCTGGAACAAGCGCTGGATGCGGATGTGCGGCGTGTTGCCAATGGTTTGCAAGACGTTGTCGACGGGCATGGGGAGCTCCTTTTAAAAACGGATAAAAACCGAGGGTGGTGGCACAGCGGCCGACTGAATGCCAAAGCCTGTGGTCGGTGGCCTTGGCCCCGCACCCGGCGCACCGGTTATGGCACATCTGTTCCAATTTTTGGTTATTTCGCACATGACGCATGTGTTGCCAGCCTCTCGGTGCCCTGGGCAGGGCCGTTACCTGCGCTTAAGGCGTGAGAATCCGCTGCGCCGCTTGCTGGCCCGACAGGAATGCGCCGCCGCAGGTTTGCCGCTGGGTCGGGGCCACTGCCTCGCCGGCAAAGTGCAGGCGCTCTTGCAGGGGCTCGCCCAGTACGGCATGGGCTGCGCCGCCGCCGGGCACCACATAGGCGTAGCTGCCGCCGAACAATGGGTCACCGGCCCAGTTGGTGAACACACCCTGCACCAGTTTGCGCCCGTGCAGGCTGCCAAGGCATTCCAGCAGCCGTGCCATGCCCTCGGCCACCGCCTGCGCCTGCGTGCGCCGTGCCAGCGCGGCGGCCAAGCTGCCACCGACCAGCCCAATCACCAACCGCGAGCCAAAGGGCTGGCACAGGAAATGCATGCCCTGGCCGATGGCGGCGTGGGCGTCGGCGACCCAACTGGCGGGCTCCAGATCGGGCAGGGGGCGGTCGAATTCGAGAATGATTTTTGCGTAATCTCCCATCGGCAAGGCGTCCAGCGCATGCAGCTTGGCCAGCGGCAGTGCCGGGCTGAAGCGGATTGCCTCCGCCCGCAGCACACCGGTCGATACGGTGAGCACGCAGTGCTTGGCCTCGACCGTGCCGCCGCTGGTTTGCACCCGAATGTGTGCGCCGCTGTAGTCGATAGCGCGCACCCGCTCGCCCAAAACCACTGGCACGGCAGCGCCGTAGCGCGCCACGACGCTGCCCAAGCCTTCTTGCACCAGGCTGTTGGGGCGGCTGCTGCCCAGCATTTGCAAGCCGCGCACCGAGAGCTGCGCGCTGTCGCCAGCGGCGTCGAGCGGGCCGATGGCCTCATTCGCCCAGCGCTCACTCCAGCAGCGGGCGTCGCTCAAGGCCGCCAGCGCCTGGTCGGCACCTTGGTGCTGGGCGATGCGCTGCGCCAGGGTGTCTAACGCGGCCTGCGCTTGGGCGTGTTGGGCCGCGCTCAGCCGTTGGCCATTGGCATAGAGCTGCCAGGGTGCATCGTCGTGCGCAGCCAGTGTGAAGCCGTAGCTTTGCGCCAATGCGGTCAAGGGGTTGTGGTCGGCCTGGTGCAACCAGGCGCAGCCACGGTCAACCGGGCTGGAAAAGGTCTTGCTATCGGTCCAGGCGCGGCCACCGATGCGGGCACCGGCTTCGAGCACGAGCACCGTTTGCCCGGCTTCTTGCAAATGGCGGGCGGCGGCCAGACCGGCAGCACCGG
>JAYVXE010000215.1:0-6004 GCA_043785395.1 Burkholderiaceae bacterium
CGGGCGGGCGCGGGCCAAAGTTGGGCGAGGGCTCGGGCTGGGCCGCCCGGTACCAGCCGTCGCACCACAGCGCACGGGGCGTGGGAGCTGTCATGTGGACGCCGCTTCGTCGGGATTGTCTTGGGGGCTTGCGATATTCAGGCGCTGGATACGGTAGCGCATTTGCCGCAGGCTCAGGCCGAGCCGGGCGGCGGCGGCTGTGCGGTTAAAGCCGTTTTCCTGCAAAGCCTGGACCAGGATGTCGCGTTCGAGCTGGTCGAGGTGGCTTTGCAGGTCGTGCGGCGGACTGCTGCTCGGCAACACTGCAACATCCAGTGGTTGGCGCAACGAGGGCACAAAATCAGCCTGTAGCGCTTCGTTGCCGTCGCTCAGGGCCACGGCGCGGTGCAGCAAGTTCTCCAGTTCTCGCACATTGCCACGCAAGGGATGAACGGCGAGTTGACCCAGCAGTTCGGCCGACAGCGTTGGGATGGGCAGGTCGCAGTCTTGCGCAATACGCGCCAACAAGGCTGCGGCCAGCGCGGGCAGATCGGCGCGCCGCTCGCGCAAAGGGGGAATGCTGATTTCGATCACATTCAAGCGGTAGTAGAGATCTTGGCGAAAGCGGCCGTCCCGCACCGCGGCCGACAGGTCGCAGTGGGTGGCGCTCAGGATGCGCACGTCAACCGCGTCTTCGACCGTCGAGCCCAGCGGGCGCACGATGCGCTCTTGGATGGCGCGCAGCAGTTTGGCCTGCATGGCCAGTGGCAGGTCACCGATTTCGTCAAGAAACAAGGTTCCACCGCGCGCAGCTTGAAAATAGCCTGCGCGGTCGGCCTGGGCTCCGGTGTACGAACCTTTTTTGGCGCCAAAAAATTCGGCCTCCAACAGGTTCTCGGGAATCGCCCCGCAGTTGACCGCCACCATCGGGCCGGCTGCGCGCTGGCTGCAAGCGTGCAAGGCCTGCGCCACCAGCTCTTTGCCGGTCCCGGATTCGCCCTGAATGAGCACCGGCGCCATGCCGCGCGCAACCTTGGCAATGCGCTGCTTGACGCTGCACATGGCCTCCGAGGAGCCCACCAGCCGGCCCAGTGCGGCATCTGCAGCATCTGCGGTGACAGCAGTGACAGCCGGGTCGGGGCTGTGCCGGCCACTGGCCGCCGGACGTGCGCCCGCAAGGCCGGGGGCCGCCGAGCTTTGCAAAGCGGCGGCCACGACGCTGCGAAACTGTTGCAGGTCAACCGGCTTGGTCAGGTAATCAAAGGCTCCGGCCTTCAAGGATTCGACAGCGTTTTCGGCCGATCCGTAGGCCGTTATGACAATGCAACGCTCGTGCCGTTCGGGCCGCTGAAGCCAGTGCAGCAACTCCAGCCCCATGCCGTCGGGCAGCCGCATGTCGGTGATGACGAGCTCAAAGCGCTGTGCTTGCAAACACTGGCGGGCGGCTTGCACACTGGCCGCGGTCGTGACCCGGTAGCCTGCGCGCAGCAGCGTGAGCTCGTACAGGGTACGCAGATCGGGTTCGTCATCAACAACAAGGATGGTGGCTGCAGCGGTCATACAAGAGGTCGCTCAAAAGGCACTTCGGCCATGGACGCCGGCGGCGCCGGGCGGAACACCACGATAAAGGCGTTGCCAGACACTTTGCCACGCGTGGTGTGGCGGGCGATGCGCCGGTAGCTGATGGTCGCACCATGGCGCTCGCACAGTTCGCGGCAAATATACAGGCCCAAGCCGCTGGAGCGGCTGTGGGACGAGAAAAAGGGCTCGAACAAGTGCGGCTCTACGCCTTGCTCCAGCGCTGGGCCATCGCTCCAGACTTGCAGCCCGGCGTGGCCGCTGGCGGCGATGCCGGTAGAGATTTGCAGTGCGTCGGCGTGCGCGCTGATGTAGCGCAAGGCGTTGTCGAGCAGGTTGACCAGCACCCGGTGCAGGTGGTCAACATCGAACACCACGGCCGTGGCTGCCGCCTTCAGATGCAGCTGCGCCCCGGCCCCGGCCGGGCTGCTCTGGGCCCAGTCGGCAAACAGGCTGGCAACGCTGTCATCAAGCACCAAGGTGTCGCCGTCCGACAGGTCGACCTGGTGCTGGAGCCGGGCAATGCCAAGCACCTCTTCGGTGATCCGGTTCAGCCGCTGTGCATTTTGGCGCACCAGGCGCGACAGCTGCTGTTGCCCAGGGTCGGCCAGGTCTTCGTACAGCAGCGCATTGGCCTGCAAAATGGCGGCCAGCGGGTTGCGGATTTCATGCGCCACAGCCGCCGACATGCGGCCCATGGCGGCGAGTTTTTCGGTGCGCAAGCGGACTTCGATTTCGCGCAGATCGCGCAAAAACACCACGCACAGGCTTTGCGCCGTGGCCGCTCCGCTGCCCGCCAGTCGGGTGCTGGCGTGCAGTTTGCGTGGGCTGTGCCCGGCTTGCTCCAGCGTGATGTTGGCGCGGCGACTGCGCCCCTGGACAAAGGTGCTGCGCGCCTGGTTGCACACAGCAGCCCAGGCCGGGTCGTCACTGAGACGAAAGGAGCCCTCGGCCAATGCGCTGTGCGGCACGCCCAGCAGCCCACGCGCCGCAGGGTTGGCGGCGTGCACCAAGCCCTGCTGGTCGACCACCAAGACGCCGTCATCCAAGGTCTCGATCACCAGCCCGTTGACCTGGGCCAGCACCGCAGCGGTAAGCTGGCTGCGCATGGCCTGCTGCTCTTCGCGAACCAGCCGTGTGGCCAGCTGGTGCATGAGAAAAGCGACGATGAAGTAGCCGATGCTGGCCAGCGCGGCTTGCGAAAATTGCGGCGCCGCGTCGCCGGGCAGCACCTGGGCCAGCCACCACGCATTGGCCAGCAGCAGCAACGTAATACTGGCCGCCGTGGCCAGCGCCATCAACAAGGACCCCAACACTGCGGCCATCAGCAAGGGCAGGCCAAGCAATGGGGCGTAGTTGACGCCGTCCGATTGCAGCACTTGCAGGGCCGAGAAAACCAACAAATCCAGCCCTATCGTGGGCAGCCACTGTGCGCCCAGAGGGCTCGGCGCGGGTTGAAGCCACAGCCACATCAGCACGGTCGCCAGCAAATAGCTGCTGCCGATGCCAACCAGCAACGAAGCGGCGCTTTGGCCCATCGCGATGGCCAGCAGTTGGAGCAAGACAATCGCCACGGCCAAAATCACCCGCGCCGACATAAAGCTCTGCCACAGCCGCACGTAAGAGCTGCCGCCCAGCAGGCTGCTGGGCCGGCTGGGCGGCGGGCGGGGTCGCAGGCGGTGCATGCGCCGGGGCCGTCAATGCTCGGCGCGACGGGCGCTGCTGGCGTGCTCGGGACAGCAAAAAACGCCAGCACGCACACGTTCGGCCTCGCGCAGCGGCAGGTGCACGGCGCAGACTGTGCAGCACACCATGTCTTGCAGCTGCGGCGTGGGTGCGGCCGACTCCTGGGCGCCGCGCACAGCACGGCGCTTTTGACGCCAACGCCAGACACCGGCCAGTACGACCAGCAAAAGTAAAAAATATTTCATGCGCGCAGCCGCCAGACAATCAGGCCGGGCGGTGCAACAGCACCTCCAGCACAAAGCGCGATCCGACATAGGCCATCAACAACAGCAACGCGCCGGCGTACAACACCCGCACGGCGCTGCGCCCACGCCAGCCAAAGCGCGAGCGCCCCAGCAGCAGTGCGGCAAACACCAGCCAGGCCAGCAACGAAAACATGGTTTTGTGCTCCCAGCGCCAAGCACGGCCGTACAAGGTCTCGCCAAACAACCAACCCGCCAGCAAGGTTGCCGTGAGCAGCACAAAGCCAACCGTGGCAAAGCGAAAGGTCAGCCGCTCCAGCGTCAGCAGCGGCACGCTGTCCGCCGACGGCGCAGCATTGCGAATCTGGCGCTCGGCGCGCATGAGCAACCAGGCATGGACGACAGCAGCAGCGAACAGGCCGTAAGACGCAATCCCCAACGCCAAGTGCAGCGGCAGCCAGGGCGACGCCGTCACGTGCAACGGCGTGCCGGGAAACACCAACGCCAACAACACCGAGGCTGCACCCAGCGCCGCCAGTGCCCAGCGCACGGTCAGCAGCGGGAAAATCTGACTCTCGACCGCGTAGGCCGTCAAGACCAGCCAGGCCGTAATCGACAGCGCAGGGGCAAAGCCAAACTGCGGTGCAGTGCCGATCACGCTCCAGGCCAGCGTCAGACCGTGCAGCAGCCAGGCGGCCAACAAGGCGTTGCGGGTGGTGCGCGGACTGCGCTGTGCGAGTGCCGACTGCAAGATATAAGCGCCAACCGCAGCCGCGCCCAGCACTACACTGACGGGGGACGCACTGGATAAAATCATGCGCACAGTTTAGCGTCTCGTTTTGGGGACTGGCTTGGGGAGCGGCGCCGCAGGTGGCCGCCCCCAAGGTCGGCCTGGTCTTTGCCTGGTGCCCGCCCCACGCCCCACATTCTTCTCCGCCCTTCCCCGCCCGTACCTCTGGAACCCCACCCATGGCCTCAGCCCTTTCCGACAAACTCAGCCGCCTCGTCAAAGAGATGCGCGGCCAGGCCCGCATTACCGATGCCAACGTGCAAGACATGCTGCGCGAAGTGCGCATGGCCTTGCTCGAAGCCGACGTGGCGCTGCCAGTGGTGCGCGACTTTATCGCCCGCGTCAAGGAAAAAGCGCTTGGCCAGGAGGTGCTCGGCTCACTCAAGCCGGGCCAGGCGCTGGTCGGCATCGTCAGCCGTGAGCTGGCCGCGACCATGGGCGAAGGCGTCTCAGACTTGAACCTGGCGGCCCAGCCACCGGCGGTGATCCTGATGGCCGGCCTGCAAGGCGCGGGCAAAACGACGACGACGGCCAAGTTGGCCAAGTACCTGATCGAAAAACGCAAGAAAAAGGTGTTGACCGTCTCCGGCGACGTCTACCGCCCAGCCGCCATCGAGCAGCTCAAAATGGTGACCCAACAGGCTGGCGCCGAATGGTTCCCCAGCACGTCGGACCAAAAACCTGTGGACATTGCGCGCGCCGCCATCGACTACGCGCGCAAACACTTCTTCGACGTGCTGATCGTTGACACCGCAGGCCGCCTGGCCATCGACGAAGTGCTGATGAATGAGATCAAGGCGCTGCATGCGCTGCTGAACCCGGTTGAAACCCTGTTCGTCGTCGACGCCATGCAGGGCCAAGACGCCATCAACACGGCCAAAGCCTTCAAAGAAGCGCTACCGCTGACCGGCATCATCCTGACCAAGCTCGACGGCGACTCACGCGGCGGCGCGGCGCTGTCGGTGCGCCAAATCACCGGTGCACCGATCAAGTTTGCCGGCACCAGCGAAAAAATCGACGGCCTTGAGCTGTTCGATGCCGAGCGCCACGCCGGACGCATTCTGGGCATGGGCGACATCGTGGCACTGGTCGAGCAGGTCAGCGCCGGCATTGATCTGGAGGCCGCGCACAAGCTCGCCGCCAAGGTCAAGAGCGGCAGCGGCTTTGACCTCGATGATTTTTTGGGCCAGATCCAGCAGATGAAGCAAATGGGCGGCCTGTCCAGCCTGATGGAAAAATTGCCCACCCAGATGACGGCCAAGGCCGGTCAGATGGATCTGGACAAGGCCGAAAAAGACATCAAGCGCAAGGAAGGCATCATCCAAAGCATGACCAAGCTGGAGCGCCGCAAGCCCGACGTGATCAAGGCCACGCGCAAAAAACGCATCGCCAACGGCGCCGGTGTGCAGGTGCAAGAGGTCAACCGCCTGCTCAAGGAGTTTGAGCAGATGCAGGACATGATGAAGAAGATGAAGGGCGGCGGGCTGATGAAGCTGATGAAGAAGATGGGCGGCATGGGCGGCATGGGCGGGATGGGCGGCATGGGCGGCGGTGGGATGCCGAAGTTTTAAAGCGACCGGCCATAAGTCAAGTTCCGCCCGTTATGGCCGACTGAGGCTGCAATGCCTAGCAGTCTGTCGGACTTGGGGAGCGCCGGCTGCAAATCGACCGCAGCGGTCCATTTTTGGCTTCGCCGCTCTTCGAGAACACCGTCTTTTTGGCCCATAGC
>JAYVXE010000216.1:0-1760 GCA_043785395.1 Burkholderiaceae bacterium
CGTCCTTGCGCACAAGAGTGCGCTGCGTCCTCGCGCCTTGCCTGACACGCCGATCACGGCACCCTCGTATGCATCCAACTGCGGTTTCTAGGTTGAACTGTTCGGCGCCCATGCCTACGCGCGCTACGGCGGAGCGCTGAACGTGCCGTGGGTTCTCGCGCGCGCAGCATGACCCATCGGCTCCAGCTGGATGCTATTGATCGTTGGTGGCCAGCAATCCTTGGTCGCCGTGATGACCGTCGCAGCGTTGCTCGGCAGCGGCTTCTACATCAGCGCGCATACACAGCTTCGGGGAAAAAAATGAAACACGATTGCCCGCTTCGGCTATCCCGGCGCACTTTGTTGGTGAAGCGTTCGAGTGGCTCAATCTGGGCGGCCTGGCCAAGCCGTATGCGGGCCATGGCGCAATCGCACACCATCCGGCTGTGCTGATCCTCTTCTAACACCACAAGTTGCAAAGTTGCGCCATTACGCCCAAATTACGCCCAAATTACGCCCAACTGCGCGCTCTATGCCGCATTCAGGTACGCGGGTCGCTTTGTGTGCTGGCACTGCGCACGGCCTGCGCCAGCGCTTTGACGCCGATGTTGATCTGCTCGACGCTGGCCGTGACGAAGGACAGGCGCAGGGTGCGCGTGTCGCCCTGGTCGGCGTAGAAGGCCGCGCCGGGCACAAAGGCCACGCCACGCGCGACGGCCTGGGGCAGCAGGTCGACCGCGTTCATGCCCTCGGGCAGGCGCGCCCACAGGAACATACCGCCCGCAGGGCGGCTCCACTGCATGTCCAGGCCCGCCATCTCTCGCTCTAGTGCGGCCAGCATGGCGTCGCGCTGGCTCTTGTACAGCGCCCGGATGGTGGGAACATGGCGGTCCAGGAAGTTGCCCTTCATCACCTCAAACACCATGCGCTGGGTGAAGCCGGGGGTGTGCAGATCGACAGCCTGCTTGGCCTGCAGCAGCTTGGGGTAGAGCGCTTTGGGGGCAACCAAGAAGCCCAGCCGCAGGCCGGGCGCCAGCACTTTGGAGAACGAGCCCAGGTACAGGCAGCCGTCGGGGTTGCGTGCCGTCAAAGGTGCGGGCGGCGGGGCGTCAAACCACAGGTCGCCGTAGGGGTTGTCTTCGATGATGGGCAGGCCGAGCGCGGCTGCGCGTGCGCTCAGCGCGGCGCGGCGGGCTTCGTCCATGCTGCGGCCAGTGGGGTTTTGGAAGTTGGGCAGCACGTACAGAAAACGTGCACCGGCGGCCTTGGCCGACAGGTCGTTGATGTCGACCCCGTCGTTGTCGCTGGCCACACCCACCACCTCGGGCTCCATCGGTGTGAAGGCTTGCAACGCGCCCAGGTAGGTTGGGGTTTCGACCAGAATCTTGCTGTCCGCGTCGATCAGAATCTTGGCGACCAGGTCCAGGCCTTGCTGCGAGCCTGTGGTGATAAGCACCTGCGCGGGGTCCACGTTCCAGGGCAGCATGTCGGCAACGGCTTCGCGCAGCGGGGCGTAGCCTTCACTCGATGCGTACTGCAATGCGGCCTGGCCGTCTTCGCGCAGCACTTTGTGCGCGGCAGCGTCAAACTCGGCGATGGGGAAGGTCTTGGGCGAGGGCAGGCCACCGGCAAAACTGATGATGCCGGGCTTCTCTGTGACCTTGAGGATTTCGCGGATCACCGACGGGTTCATTTTTTCAGTGCGGGCGGCAAGCTTCCAGATTTCGCCGAGCGTGGAGGGGTGGGACATGTTTTTTCCGTGGGTCAGGGGATGGATGGGG
>JAYVXE010000217.1:0-5997 GCA_043785395.1 Burkholderiaceae bacterium
CGAAAGAGCCCCAAGCGCCGACGCTGCCACCCCCAGCCAAGACCGGCTGATTGAGGTGCATATTTCTGCGCAGCAGTTTGCGCAGCTGAAGCTGCAGGAAGGCGAAATGCTGCTTTTGACGCCGCGCCACGCCCGCGTTTTTGTCGAAGACGGGGCGCAAATCTAGGGCGGCGCGGCGCCGGGCTGCGGCCCAGCGTGGCGTTAAAATGCGCCCGGAGCGGCGGGCTGAGGTGGGCCGATTCTGCAAAACAAGAAACCTGCCCAAGAAGCCAGTCCTTGCTGCTACTGCTACTGCTACTGCTACTGCTACACCCTGCCTTGGCCGGCCCACGGCTGGCACCAAACCCGCCGTGGGCGTTGATCAAAATACACCAAGGCCATGCCGACGCCCGCACAAACACCCGTGTTTGCGCAAGTCCTTAACAAAGAAAGACCCCCTGTGCTGAATCTCTTGAACCTGTTGAAAGTCAATGACCAATTGGCAGCGCGCCGGGTACTTGCGCTGCTGGCCCTGGCCTGCGCTGCGATGCTGGCGTTCGGCCTGTACTTGCAGCATGTTGAAAGCCTCAATCCCTGCCCGATGTGCATCGTGCAGCGCTACGCGCTGATCCTGGTCGGCGTCTTCAGCGGCTTGGCCAGCCTGTCCAACCGAAAAAGCCTGTGGTTTTTGGGCAGCTTGCTCGCCCTGGTGAGCGCCGTGCTCGGCGCCGTCACGGCCGCCAACCAAAGCTGGCTCCAGTGGTTTCCGCCCGAGGTTGCCATGTGCGGGCGCGACCTCTACGGAATGATCGAAACCTTCCCGCTCAAACGCGCCATTCCCATGATCTTCCGTGGTGGTGGCGACTGCGCTGCGGTCGACTGGACCCTGTTTGGCGCCACCATCGCCAACTGGGCCTTTATCTGCTTCACCCTGATGGCACTGGCGTGCCTGGCGGTGCTGCGGCGCTGCTTGCGGCGCGGCTAACGCAGCTGGTGCAGGAAAGCCGGAAAACCGGAAAGCCGGAAAAAGCTGCGTGCAACGGGGCTTGGGGCGCTCGTCTAGGCGAACCGTTTCGGTTATCTTCGCCGCGTGAGCTCCATGCCAACCCCCGCCGCCCATCGGCCCGTTCCCGCGTCCCGCACAATGCGCCCGCCCATCCCGCCCATCCTGCCCATCCCGCCCATCCCGCGCTTTGAGCGTGTCGACGCCTTGCGCGGCGTGGCCGTGCTGTGGATGACGCTCTACCACCTGGCCTACGACTTGCAGTACTTCGGCTATTGGCAGCAAAACTTCCACAGTGAGCCGCTCTGGACTTTGCAGCGCAGCGCCATCGTCAGCGCATTTTTGTTTTGCGCCGGTGTGTCACAAGCGATTGCGCTGCAGCAAGGCCAGAGCTGGGCGCGCTTTTGGCGGCGCTGGGCCCAGGTTGCGGGCTGCGCGTTGCTGGTCAGCATGGCCTCGTACTTGGTGTTTCCGCGCAGCTTTATTTATTTTGGCGTCTTGCACGGGCTGGCCGTGATGCTGTTGATTGCGCGCTGCACGGCGCACTGGGGCGCTTGGTTGTGGCCGCTCGGTGCGCTGGCCATAGGCTCAGCCTGGGCCGTGCCCGCGCTGTGGGCGCAAACGCCGCTGGCGGAGCTGTGGAATGCGGCTCCGTTGAATGTTTTTGGCTGGGTCTCGCGCAAGCCTTTCACCGAAGACTATGTGCCGCTGTTTCCGTGGCTGGGCGTGCTGCTGTGGGGTGTTGCCAGTGGGCGTTGGCTGTTGCTGCACCGCCCCGAGCTGCTGGCGCGTCCCCTGCCCAGGATGGCCGCGCTACCGGTCTGGCTCGGGCGCTGGAGCCTGGCCTGGTACATGTTGCACCAGCCGCTGTTGATGGGAGCTTTCATGGCCTGGGCTTGGTGGCTTGGATTGACTTCTATTTGATAGCTGGTAGCGCTTTATCTATATTGATTTCCAATAGAAAAGGCAGTGAAATTGTATGGATAAAAGCGCTAGCAGCTATTACAAATGAAAAAACGCGGCCAAGGCCGCGTTTTCAGGTGCAGTGGATTCGCACTTGCCGCTAAGGTTTACTCCACCTTGGCTTTGGCGCGCAGTGCGTCTTGGTACTGTGTCAAGCGCTGTTGTTGCAGTTGCTGGGCAACCTGTGGCTTGACCTCTTCGAGCTTGGGCAACTCGGCCTGGCGCTCGTCGTCGAGGCGGATCACGTGGTAGCCAAACTGGCTTTTGACCGGTGTCTCGCTCGTCTTGCCTTTGGCCAGCGTGAGCAGGGCTTCGGTGAATTCAGGCACATAGCTGCGTGGGTTGGCCCAGTCGAGGTCGCCGCCCTTGGTGGCCGAGCCTGGGTCTTTCGACTGCTTCTTGGCGATGTCGGCGAATTTGGCGCCTTTTTTCAGGCGCGCAATGATGTCCTTGGCTTCGGCTTCGGTCTCTACCAGGATGTGGCTGGCTTTGAGCTCTTTGCCGCTATTGGCAGCCTTGAATTTGTCGTATTCGGCTTGGACATCTGCGTCTGACACGGGGTTCTTCTTTTGCCATTCGGTAAAGAGGTCGCGGATCAAGATTGTTTCATGGGCCAGTTGCATTTGCGCCTTGAAAGCGTCCGAGGCCTCAAGACCGTCTTTTTTCGCTTCTTGCACAAAAATTTCGCGGGCGATGACGTCTTCTTTGATCTGCTTTTCCATCTCAGGCGTGACCGGACGGCCAGCCTTGGTCAGCTGCTCAAGCACGGCGTCGACACGGGCTTGGGGTACCGGCTTGCCGTTCACGACGGCGATGTTTTGTGCCAAAACCGGCAGTGCCAGGGCCAGGACGGCGGCGGCTGCAACGCTGGACAAGAGTTTTTTATGCATAAGTTTCCTTGCTGGATCGGGTGAATAAAGTATAGGACTTGCGCAAACATGCCTGCTCAACGCTGCCTATGGTGTTGACGAATTTTGACAAACGCTAACTGTGGGGTTTGGCGCAGGTCGTGAAGTAGACCGATTAAGCGTGAAATCATCCGCTTAGCGTTTCTGCCGCCCACTGCCAACTGCCGGGTTCCAAATCCAAAGGCTTGGTTGGGGGGCGTTGCCAGGTGACGCGATCAAAGCAGATTAAATGACCTCAATGGCCAGTGCGTGTACGCCCTGAGCTATGAAATCTTGCAGCGCATCATACACAAGCCGATGGCGTGCAACGCGGCTCTGGCCGGTGAACAGTGGGCTGGCAATACGGATGCGGAAATGGCTGCCAAACTGGCCGCCATTCGAGCCAGCATGGCCGGCGTGGGCAGCGCTCTCGTCGATGACTTCGAGCTGGCTGGCTTGCAGTTGCTGCTGTAGGCGTTGTTGCATCGCCGCTGCGATGGCTTCAGGTGCAAGTGTTTTCATGGCTCACCGGCGCTGTCAGTTTTGGCGTAGCGGCTGAGGTAGATCGCCTGGGCAATGACAAACACCAGCATCAAACCCATGCCGCCGAAGAGCTTGAAGCTGACCCAGGTGTCGAGGTCAAAGTTAAAGGCAACCCAGAGGTTGAGGGCGCCCATGCCAGCAAAGAAGCCGGCCCAGCTCCAGTTGACCGTGCGCCAGGCCTGGGCTGGCAAACTCAGTTGGGCGCCCATGAGTTTTTGGATGAAATTTTTGTTAAAAAATACCTGACCAATCACCAACGTGGCGCCCATGATCCAGTAGAGCACGGTCGGCTTCCACTTGATGAACTCGTCGTTGTGGGCGATCAGGGTGGCGCCGCCAAACAAGACGATGACCGCCAGGCTCAACCATTGCACCGGCTCGACCCGGCCATTTTTCCAACGCAAATAGGCGATTTGCAACACGGTTGCGACGATGGCGACGCTGGTCGCCACATAAATACCCGCCACTTTGAAGGCTGCAAAAAACAGCAAGATGGGGAAGAAGTCGATCAGAAGTTTCATGGTGGAGCGGTTGGGTTAGCGGGTGGGTGAAAAGTCGAGTGCGGCAGAGTTCATGCAGTAGCGCAGGCCGCTGGGGGCCGGGCCGTCGTCAAACACATGGCCAAGGTGGGCGTTGCATTGGGCGCAGACGGTCTCGACGCGCAGCATGCCCAGGCTCGCATCGCTGATTTCGCGGATGGCGCCCGGTGCGGCCTGCGAAAAGCTGGGCCAGCCGCAGCCGGCGTCAAATTTGCGCCCAGCGTCGAACAGCTTGGCGCCGCAGCAGATGCAGTGGTAGCTGCCGTCGGCCCAGTGGGCTTCGTATTTGCCGCTGAATGGGCGCTCGGTTGCGGCTTGCCGGGTGACGGCAAAGGCGCCCGGCTCGGCCGCCTTGTCGGCCAGCAGCGCGCGCCATTGGGCGTCGGTTTTGGTGATAGAGGCGGTCATGAGGAGCAGCTGATGGCGATGGAGGAGGCCCATTCGGGTGGAATCGAGGCAGAGGCGTCAAAGCCGGGGTGCTCGTCATAGGGGGCTTGCAAAAGGCGCTGCAAGTCGGCCAGGGCCGAGAAGTTTTTGCCCAGTGCCTGTTGAATCACCTGCTCACCAAGGTGGTTGCGCAGCACGAACTTGGGGTTTGTTTTAAGCATCATATGGGATGTTTTCGCTTTATCCATAAAAGAAGTGCGCTCTGAATATTCTAGCATCCAGGCATCGAAGGCGGCGGTGTCCATAAAGAGTTCGCGCAGGTGTTGCCGTGGCGCACCCGCAGCCTGCTGCGACAAGCGGCGCCAAAAAATGCTGTAGTCGGTCTTCTCGCGGGCCAGCAATTGCAAAGTGGCCTGAACCAGCTCAGCGTCGTTGTCCTGCACGTCAAGCAGGCCCAATTTGGCCCGCATGCAGCCCAAAAAATAGGCCGAAAAACTGCTTTTGTACGGCTCCAGCGCCGCCAGCGCCAACGCCGGCTCGCCGATCAAGGGCAGCAAGGCCTGCGCCAGGCAGCGCAAATTCCAGTAGGCCACGCTGGGCTGCTGCCCAAAGGCGTAGCGGCCGAGCTGGTCACTGTGGTTGCAGACATGTTGGGGGTCGAAGCCGTCGAGGAATTGGAACGGGCCGTAATCTATCGTCAGACCCAGAATGCTCATGTTGTCGGTGTTCATCACGCCGTGGCAAAAGCCCTGCGCCTGCCACTGTGCCAGCAGCAGCGCCGTGCGTTCGCCAACGGCGCCCAGCAGGGCGGCATAGGGGTTACCACCGGCGGCGGCGCAGGCTTGACCGCCGGGCTGGCAGCTGGGGTAGTAGTGCGCGATCACGTGGTCGGCCAGGGTGCGCAGCGGCCCGGTTTGGCCGCGTGCCGAAAAATGCTCGAAATGGCCAAAGCGGATAAAACTCGGCGCCAACCGAGTCACCACGGCCGCAGTCTCCAGCGACTCCCGGCGCACCGGCGCATCCACGCCCACCAGGCACAGCGCACGCGTGCTGGGCACGCCGAGTGCGTGCATGGCCTCGCTGCACAAGAACTCGCGGATGCTTGAGCGAAGCACCGCCCGGCCATCACCGCCCCGCGAATAAGGCGTGGGGCCGCTGCCCTTGAGCTGCACTTCCCAGCCCTGGGCCTGGCCCAAAAGAATCGCCCGGCCATCGCCCAGCTGACCGGCCCAGACGCCAAACTGGTGGCCGCTGTAGACGCTGGCCAACGGCGTACAGCCCGCCAGGACGCTGTTGCCAGAGAAGGCGGCCAGCGCAGCGGGCGTGGCCAGCCAGGCTGGATCCAAACCAAGCAGGGCGCAGGCACTGGTGCTGACGCCAAGCGCATAGGGCGGGTAGCCGGCGGGGAAGGGGGTGGGCGCCAGCGGGGTCGAAAAATCAGCGCCGAGCGCGGCAAACGGGTTGGACCAGCGCAGGCCGCTGTCGCTGCCGGCGGCGGCACTCGGTTGGCTGTCCAAAGCGGGGTTGGCAGCAGGCGCAGCGTCATCCAAGGGTTTGTTCATGCGCCGATTGTCTCGCAGCGTGTCCAAACGGTGCTGCTAGGAGCCTGTCGGACTTGGGGCGTCGAAAGCGAAAATCGGCCCCAGCGAGGACAGTTTTTGCCGGATTTGCAGGCTCATAGCCCGGCTATGGGCCA
>JAYVXE010000218.1:0-5982 GCA_043785395.1 Burkholderiaceae bacterium
TTCGTCGGCCAAGGATGACCTGCCGCGCCACTGGTTCGCGTCCTCGCCGTTGCTGGACCGCTGCCCCAAGCTGCTCGCGGTGTCCAGTTACGGTGCCGGCTACGACACCGTGGACGTACACGCGTGTACGCAACGCGGCCTGTGTGTCATGAACCAGGCCGGCAGCAACGCGGGCGCGGTCGCCGAGCACACGATGGGGCTCATTCTCGGGCTGTCCAAACGTATCGGTGAATCGGATCGCCGGTTGCGCCGCGGCGAACACTTCGAGCGCGGGGATGCGATGGGCTTCGATCTTCAGGGGCGCACGCTGGGCCTGGTCGGCATCGGCCATGCAGGGCGCCGCGTGGCCGAACTTGCGCGCGCCTTTGGCATGCTGGTGTTGGCCTGCGATCCATGGGTGGCGCCCGACGAAATAACGCGCCGGGGCGCACGCGCCGTGTCACTGGAGCAACTGTTGCAAAACGCGGACGTGGTGTCGCTGCACTGTCCACTCGATACCAGTACCGCCGGCCTGATCGGCGCATCCGCGTTCGCAAGCATGAAACCAGGCGCGTTGTTCATCACCACCGCACGCGGCACGGTGCATGACGAAGCGGCCTTGTTCCAGGCTCTGGCGTCCGGCCACCTGGGCGGCGCCGGGCTCGACGTGTGGGCGGTCGAGCCACCCGCGATGGACCACCCGCTGCTTGGACTGGACAATGTGATCGCCACCCACCACACGGCCGGCGTGACGCACGATTCACGGCGTCAGATGGCATCCATGGCGGCGCGGCAAATCATCGCCGTGTCAAGTGGCGCACGCCCTGCCCGGCTGGTTAATCCCGAGGTGTGGCCGGCTTATGTGGAACGCTTCGAACGCGTGCTCGGCCGAAAGATAGTTGCGCGCGATTGAACAAAAAGGCCGCCGGGAAAAATTCCGGGCGGCCTTTTTTGGATGAAATGGTCGGGGCGAAAGGATTCGAACCTTCGACCCTCTGGTCCCAAACCAGATGCGCTACCAGGCTGCGCTACGCCCCGACAACCAGAATTATAGCCCGAGAATTGCAGGGTTTTGGGCGGTGCTGGTTTTTCTTCGCAGCAAATTTTTTGCTGCCCTGCCCTGCCCTAGGCTTGCGCAAACGCCAGCGCCTCGGCCAGCATGGCGCGCAGATGTGGCTGCACCTGTTGCGCCCGCTCGGGCAGGTAGGCAAAGGGCATGTGCTCTTGCATGTAGCTGCACTGCGTCAGCTCAAGCTGGACGGCATGGATGCCGTGCGCGGGCTGGCCGTAGTGGCGCGTGATGTAGCCGCCTTGGAAGCGCCCATTGAGCACGGCGCTGTAGTGCGGCGCGGCTTTTTGGGCGATGGCCAGCAGGCTTTGCGCCAGCGCTGGCCCGCAGCTCGCGCCATTGGCGCTGCCGAGGTTGAAGTCGGGCAGCTTGCCGTCAAAAAACCGGGGCAAGACCGAGCGGATCGAGTGCGCGTCCCACAGCACAACGCGGCCATGCGCGGCGTGCAGGCGCTGGAGCTCGTGCTGGAGTTGCGCGTGGTAGGGCTGCCACAGGGCGTCGCGGCGCGCCGTGATCTCCTTTGCGTCGGGCGTCTGCCCCGCCAGGTACAGCGGCTGGGCGTCAAAGCTGTCCACCGGGCACAGGCCGGTCGTGTCTTGGCCTGGATAGAGGTTGGCGTTGTCGGGCGGACGGTTCAAGTCGACCACGTAGCGCGAGTGCGTGGCCTGTAGCACCGAGGCGCCCAGCTCGACGGCAAAGGCGTAGAGCTGATCGAGGTGCCAGTCGGTGTCGGCGACTTGGCGGGCTTGCTCGCTCAAACGTGCGGCAATCGCCGGGGGCACATAGGTGCCCATGTGGGGGATGGACAGCAACAGGGGGCGTGTGCCCTGGTGAAAATGAAACGGGGCCATAGAAGTCTCCAAAAAATAAGGGTTTACGCCAGGTTTAAGAAGCTCGGCTTGGTGCGGGGCTTGGTGCGGGGCTTGGTGCGTGGTACGGGTTGATTGGCGCCAAGGGTTTGTCCAAGCTTCACTTTGCCTGCACTTTGCACGGGATTGTTGCTGCGCGTCCAAGGACGATGAATCCGTTAAAAGCGGACTAGAAATCAATTTTTATAGCTTGTACCGCATGTTATATATTGATTTCAATATGTTTTATAGTTAAAAACCAATAAAAACAAGCGGTGGAAGCTATCAAATTCAATTTATCCCATCAATCAAGACAGCAGTGCATGAAGCCTGCATGAAGCCACGATCAAGCCGCGATCAAGGCACGGCGTGCTGCCACAAACCCCTGCGCCGCCGCTTGGTGCAGCGGGTGTTGCCCGGCCTGCACGTTCAGCTTGCCGCCCACCCAGACGCTGTGCAGCGCCGATGTGCGGTGGCTGGCAAACACGTGGGACGACAGCATTTGGGGCGCGCTCAAACCTGCCAGCGCCAGCTGTTGGGCGTCGAGCGCCACCATGTCGGCCTGCTGGCCCGGCGCCAAGCCCGCAACGCTGCGGCCACTGGCCTGCGCGCCGCCGGCCACGGCTTGCAGCGTGATGGCGCTGGCGACCTGCGCTTGCTCGGCGCTGGCCAGCACGTTGCGCTGGCGCGTTTGCAGGCGCTGGCCGTATTCGAGCAGCAGCATTTCTTCGGCGGCATTCACGCATACATGGCTGTCCGAGCCCAAGCCCCAGCGGCCCGCTGCGGCGCGCCACTGCGGCAGATCGAACAAGCCGTCGCCCAAGTTGGCCTCGGTGCTCGGGCACAGCCCGGCCACCGCCTGGCTGGCGGCCGCTCGCTGGTACTCAAGCGGCGTCATGTGGGTGGCATGGACCAAACACCAGCGCGCATCGACCTGCGCATGGTCGAGCAGCCACTCCACCGGGCGCTGGCCGCTCCAGGCCAAGCAGGCCTCAACCTCGGCGGTCTGCTCGGCAATGTGGATGTGCACGGGTGCGCTGGCGTCGATGGCGTCCAGCCCGGCCAGCACCGCGCGCAGGCTGTCGGGTGGCACGGCCCGCAGCGAGTGCGGCGCCAAGCCGAGTCGGGCGTTGTGTGCGCTGCACTGCGGCTTCAAGCGCTCTAGCAAGCGCAGCATGGTGTCGGTGCTATGGATGAAGCGGCGCTGCCCGGCGTTCGGTGGCTGGCCTCCAAAGCCGCTGCTTTGGTACAGCACGGGCAGCAGCGTGATCCCGATGCCGGCTGCCTGCGCGGCCCGCAGCAGGCACTGCGCCAGCGTGGCGTCGTCGGCGTAGGGCTGGCCGTCTTGGTGGTGGTGCAGGTAGTGGAACTCGCACACCGAGGTGTAGCCCGCCTCCAGCATTTCGACATACAGCCAAGTCGCGATGGCCTCCAGTTGGGCCGGCGTAAGGCTGGCGGCAAAGCTGTACATCAGCGTGCGCCAGCTCCAAAAGCTGTCCTGCGCAAGCCCCGTGCCACGGTATTCGGTCAAACCGGCCAGGGCGCGCTGAAACGCATGCGAGTGCAGGTTCGGCAGGCCCGGCACCAGCGGGCCGGGCGCCTGTGCCATGGAGCTAGCGGGCACCGTGTCGGGCGTGACGTGCAGCAAGCAGCCATGGGCGTCCCAGGCCAGCACAACATTGCGCGCCCAGCCACTGGGCAGCAAGGCGTCGGCGGCAAACAGGCTGCGGGCGGGATCGTGGGCTTGGGGCAAGGTGGGCGTCATGGGCGTCATAAAAGTAAAAAACAGGGTTTACGAAGAGGGCCAACTGCGCTGTGGCGCTGCATCAGGCAACGGTCGACCCAACATACCCACCTACAGCAGCATCGCCGCCACCCAGCCCGCCACCAGCAGCGGCAGGTTGAAGAAAATAAAGGTGGGGATCACGGTGTCACGGATATGGTCATGCTGGCCATCGGCGTTCAAGCCTGCGGTTGGCCCCAGGGTCGAGTCTGAGGCCGGTGAGCCCGCGTCGCCCAGCGCAGCTGCGGTGCCGATCAAGGCGATGATGGCCATCGGCGAGAAGCCAAACCCCAGGCCCAGTGGCACATAAATAGAGGCAATGATGGGCACGGTAGAAAAAGATGAGCCAATGCCCAGCGTAATCAACAAGCCAACCACCAGCATCACCGCGGCCGCCATCGACTTGCTGTCGCCAATCACGCTGGTAGATGCAGTGACCAATTCGGACACCGAGCCCGTGGCACGCATCACGGCGGCAAAACCGGCTGCGGCAATCATGATGAAGCCGACCTGCGCCATCATTCGCATGCCCTGCGTCGTCAGGCTGTCTTGCTCGCTCCATTTGACCAGGCCGCTGGCAGATATCAGGCCAAAGCCCACCAGGCCACCAAACACCATCGAGTCGGCCCAGAGCTGGGCCAGCAAGGCGGCGACCAAGGCCAGCAGCACCATCGCCATTTGCCAGCCCCGCATCGGTGGCAACACTTCGCTGTGCGCCTCACCCGGCAGCGGGCGTTCTTCATACTTGCGCTGGCGCCGGTAATAGGCAAACGACAGCAACAGGCCAACCAACATGCCAAACGCTGGAATCAGCATGGCCTCGGGGGCCATCCGGTTATCGACCGCAAAGTCCAACGCCTTGCCGACCTGGTTGATATTGCCAACCAGCACGTTGTTCAAGAATATCTTGCCAAAACCAACAGGTATGAACATATAGGTAACCGTGATCGAAAAAGTAATCGCACAGGCGACCAATCTTCGGTCCAGCTTCATTTTGTTCATCACGTGCAGCAGGGGTGGTACCAAAATCGGAATAAAGGCGATATGGATCGGCACAATTGTCTCCGCCATAATCCCAATCACAATCAAACCACTGACCATGCCCCATTTTAGCCAGGCCAGATTTTTGGCACTGACGTTTTCACCGCCCACGCGGCTCACCAGCAAATGGGTCATGCGCTGGGTGATTCCGGTATGCGACAAAGCCACGGCAAAAGCGCCCAAGGCGGCATAGGCCAGTGCCACTTCTGCGCCACCGCCCAAGCCTTGGTTAAAGGCTGTCACCACCGCCTTGATCGGCATCCCGGCATAAAGACCGCCCACCAAGGCCGCCGCCAACAGTGAAAAAACCACGGATACACGCGACAGCGTGAGTCCGATCATGACCGACACCGCCAAAATAATTGCATTCACAGCTATTGCCTCCTTTTTTTACGATCAACCGGACTTGCATTCAAAAAATGCTGCCGGTGGTTTTTGAAACCCGCCACCACTGGCCCATGGTTTCGATTTTTGAAAAAACACGGTTCACACACAATCGCACAGATGGATTTTTAGGGTTTGCGCAAAATCCCCATCCTTCCACTTCCACTCCATCAATCAATCAATCCACCTCCATCCATCCTCTTCACAACCACGACTTACACCAAACCCACAGCCAGCGGGACTCGGCGGGTGGGCGCAGGCCCGAACAACGAGCCCGGCCCATGCCAGCGAGCGGCCCTTGGGCCTCACGGCTGCGCTTGCGGCGCGGCGCAGCCCAAGCCATCGCGCGCAATCCGCCCTTGTCGCACCACCGTGCAGGCCGGGCGCTGACCAAGCCAGTACGCGAGCTCGGCTGGCTCTTGCGCCGGCCACAGCACAAAGTTGGCAGGCCGACCCACGCCGATGCAGCCATGTGTATCTTGCAAGCCCAGTGCACGGGCGGCGTGCCGGGTGACACCGGCCAGCGCCTCGGGCACCGTCAGGCGAAACAGCGTGCAGGCCATGTTGACCATCAGCAGCAGGCTCAGGGCCGGGGATGTGCCGGGGTTGTGGTCGGTGGACACGGCCATCGGCACGCCCGCCGCACGCAGCGCCGCAATCGGCGGCAACTGGGTGTCGCGCAGCGTGTAGTAGGCCCCCGGCAGCAGCACCGCCACCGTGCCCGCCGCCGCCATGGCGTCAATACCGGCCTGCGACAGGTGCTCGATGTGGTCACACGACAAAGCGCCGTAGCGCGCTGCCAAGGCCGCACCGCCCATGTCCGAGAGCTGCTCGGCGTGCAGCTTGAGCGGCAAACCAAGGGCTTGCGCGGCCTGGAA
>JAYVXE010000219.1:0-5977 GCA_043785395.1 Burkholderiaceae bacterium
TCCAGCATGCCCTTGATGGTTTCCGTGTTGTACAGCACGCCGTCGTAGGTCGACTGCGTCAGCGTCAGCACGCGCGGCTTGACGGCGGCCGCATCGACGCCCTTTAGAAGCGGGTTGGCCAAAATCTTGGCGCGGATCGTGGCGGGCTCAAACTCGCTTTGCGGGATGGGGCCGATGATGCCGAAGTGGTTGCGGGTCGGCTTCAAGAAAACAGGAATAGCGCCGGTCATGATGATGGCGTGCAAGATCGACTTGTGGCAATTGCGGTCGACCACCACCACGTCGCCCGGTGCGACCGTGTGGTGCCAGACGATTTTGTTCGAGGTGCTGGTGCCATTGGTGACAAAGAAGCAGTGGTCGGCGTTGAAGATACGCGCCGCGTTGCGCTCGCTCTCGCCAATCGCCCCGTTGTGGTCGAGCAGCTGGCCGAGCTCCTCGACAGCGTTGCAGACGTCGGCGCGCAACATGTTCTCGCCGTAAAACTGGTGGTACATCTGGCCGACCGGGCTTTTTAAAAAAGCCACACCACCCGAGTGGCCTGGGCAGTGCCAGGAGTAAGAGCCGTCTTCAGCGTAGTCGAGCAAGGCCTTGAAGAAGGGCGGTTTGACGCCTTCCAAATAGCTCTTGGCCTCGCGAATGATGTGGCGCGCCACAAACTCGGGCGTGTCCTCAAACATATGGATGAAGCCGTGCAGCTCGCGCAAAACGTCATTGGGCAGGTGGCGCGAAGTCTTGGTCTCGCCGTAGACGTAGATCGGTACATCGGCGTTCTTGCGCCGCACCTCTTGGATAAAGGCGCGCAGGCTCAGCACGACCGGGTCAAGGTCGGGGCCCGAGGTGAACTCCTCATCGTCGATCGACAAAACAAAGGCACTGGCGCGGCTTTGTTGCTGCGCAAACTGTGACAAATCGCCGTAACTGGTGACGCCCAGAACCTCAAAACCCTCGCCCTCAAACGCCTGCGCCAAGGCACGAATACCCAGGCCGGAGGTGTTCTCTGAGCGGTAGTCCTCGTCAATGATGATGATGGGGAAGCGAAACTTCATGCGATTCTCCGTGCCCGCGGATGTAGGGCAAAAAACGAAATAGGCGCGCAGTGTAAGGAATAAAGTCTGACGCTCTGGGTTTATGCCGCGATTCATCGGCAAAATGTGGCGTCCGAAACACATCAAGACTGCCATGACACCTTCAATCCTCTGGTGGGCGCTGACCGGCCTGGCCATCGTTCTGCAACTGCTCACCGGAACCTTCCATTTCCTGCTCTTGGCTCTGGGCTTTGCCGCCGGCGCGGTCGCGGCCCAACTCGGCCTGGACCTGGTTTGGCAAGTACTGGGCGCCGCGCTCGGCGGTGGCGGCTCGGTCATGCTGTGGTACGTGCTGCGCCGTGGCCAGCCAGCGCCTTTGCCGGCCGGCAGCAACCCGGACGTGAGCCAGGATGTTGGGGGCCTGGTGAATATCGACGCCTGGAATCCTGATGGCAGCGCCAGCACTTTTTACCGAGGCGCCCATTGGAGTGCCATCCACCAGCCCAACAGCCCGCCCGAGCCGGGAGCCCACCGCATCATCGAGGTGGTAGGAAGCCGGCTTTTGGTAGAGAAAATTCAAGACCGTTAAGCTCTTACTCCTAGGACTTACGCAAAACCGCCCTGGCGTCGTTCTTTCGACCAGCCGTACTGGGAGTACTGGATGTACTGTCTGCGGAAAAATGCCTAGCCAGGACAATTTTGCGCAAGTCCTAACTCCCAACAGTCGCACCACGCCACGGTACTTTCCCCCTTTTTTTCCCCGCTGCGTTCGGCAGCACTATGGATTGGAGCCTCCCTATGGAACTTATCGTTCTTGCTATCGCCTTGGCCATCTCGGCCATTCTTGTCATCAAATCCATCAAAGTCGTGCCACAACAGCATGCCTGGGTGGTCGAGCGCCTGGGCAAATACAGCACCACGCTGACGCCCGGCCTGAGCGTGTTGCTGCCATTTGTCGACCGCGTCGCCTACCAACACAGCCTCAAGGAAATCACACTCGACGTGCCGGCCCAGGTCTGCATCACGCGTGACAACACCCAGCTCAAGGTCGACGGCATCCTCTACTTCCAGGTCACCGATCCGATGCGTGCCAGCTACGGCTCGTCCAACTACATCATCGCCGTCACCCAGTTGGCGCAAACCTCGCTGCGCAGCGTGATCGGCAAGCTCGAACTGGACAAAACCTTTGAAGAGCGCGACATCATCAACGCCCAAGTGGTTGCCGCCATCGACGAGGCCGCGTTGAACTGGGGCGTCAAAGTGCTGCGCTACGAAATCAAAGATTTGACGCCGCCGAATGAAATCCTGCACGCCATGCAGGCCCAAATCACCGCCGAGCGCGGCAAACGGGCCTTGATCGCGGCCTCGGAAGGCCGGCGCCAAGAGCAAATCAATATCGCAACCGGCGAGCGCGAAGCCTTCATCGCCCGCTCGGAGGGCGAGAAACAAGCGGTGATCAACAAGGCCCAAGGCGAAGCGGCCTCCATCACCGCCGTGGCCGAGGCCACCGCCACCGCCATCGAGCGCATCGCAGCCGCTATTCGCCAGCCCGGCGGCGAGCAGGCCGTCCAGCTCAAAGTGGCCGAAAAAGCCGTCGAAGCCTATAGCCAAGTCGCCTCCGATGCCACAACCACCTTGATCGTGCCCAGCAATATGACCGAGGTCTCGGCCCTGATCGGCTCGGCGATGAAAATGCTGCAAACCAGCCAAAGCCCGGCGGCGGCATAAGACGCCGGCACGGCCAGCCCTAGAAGCACATTGGGGCATGCTATAATTTTTGGCTTAGGAGCGGTGGATGAGTGGTTTAAGTCGCACGCCTGGAAAGCGTGTGAGGGTTAATAGCCCTCCGCGGGTTCGAATCCCGCCTGCTCCGCCATATGGTTCATAAAACAAGCGCCCCTCGGGCGCTTGTTTTATGGTTTTCCATTCCTCTCAGGACTTACGCAAAACCGCCCTGGCATCGTTTTTTTTCTTGCCGTACGGGTGTACTGTCTGCGGAAAAATGCCTAACCAGGACAATTTTGCGTCAGTCCTACCTCTATACGATGCGCCAGAGCTGATGGCTAGCGCTCACACGGAGCGCAGCGTTGGCATAGGCGTCTTGATTAAGCACCAGCCCAATGGCTGATGCTGCGACGGGAGATGCGCTCGATGTCGACGGATTCCTCGGTGCCAAGCCGAACGGCTGCACTGCCAGCGATCAGCTCGCCCAGCCGCCGCGCTTGGCAACGTTTTCGCCGCAATCGACTCGGCTATTGGAGCTTGGTGCTCTTTTGCAGCCTGGTGCTGCTTAGCCTGGGGGCCGAGCTCTTGTCGAACGACCGGCCCTTGCTGGTGCGCTACCAGGGGCAGACCTATTTCCCCTTGTTCAAGGACTATCCCGAAACCACGTTTGGCGGTGATTTCCTGACGCCTACCGACTACCTCGACCCCTTTATCCAACAACGTTTGGCAAGCGCGGGCAATGGGGTTTGGTACGCGCCCAACCGCTACGGCGCCAATACCTTGAATTACTTTGCCAAGGCCCCGAATCCGGCGGCGCCGTCGCTGGACAACTGGTTGGGTACCGACGACCGTGGGCGCGACCTGCTGGCACAACTGCTCTATGGTTTTCGCGTCAGCGTATTGTTTGCGCTGGCCTTGACGGTCAGCGGCACGCTGCTGGGGGTGGTGACGGGTGCCTTGCAAGGCTATTTCGGCGGAAAAATTGATTTGGCGTTCCAGCGCTTCATCGAAATCTGGGGCTCCATGCCCGAGCTGTACTTGCTGATTATCTTCAGCGCCATCTTTGCCCCAAGCATCGCCTTGCTACTGGTCTTGCTCAGCCTGTTCGGCTGGATGGGCCTGTCCGACTATGTGCGCGCCGAGTTTTTACGCAACCGCCAGCTTGACTATGTGAAGGCGGCGCGGGCGCTGGGCGTGGGCAACTGGCACATCATGCGCCGCCACATCCTGCCCAACAGCATGACACCGGTTGTCACCTTTTTACCGTTTCGCATGAGTGCGGCGATTTTGGCACTGACATCGCTCGATTTTTTAGGCCTGGGTGTGCCTCCGGGCACGCCTTCATTGGGCGAGCTGCTGGCGCAGGGCAAGAACAATATCGATGCGTGGTGGATATCGCTCGCAAGCTTTATGGTGCTGGTTGTGACCTTGTTGCTATTGACCTTGATGGGCGACGCGCTGCGCGATGCGCTCGATCCGCGCAAAGTCGAGCGCTAGGAGCCTGTCGGACTTGGTCTGCATCGAAGCGAAATGGCCGGCTGCGGCACCCTTGCAGCCGATGCCGGCCTCCGACAAGTCCGACAGGCTCCTGGCCACAGCTTTTACGGCTGCGCTGCAGCCATCCGCTTTTCCAGATTGCGTTGAATGAACCCAAGCCCCGACCTGAGTCGACCATTGTTACAAGTGCACAAGTTGCGCATTGCCTTCGGCGACAAGTCCGTGGTGCACGGCATCGACTTTCATATCCAGGCTGGTGAAAAACTGGCCTTGGTTGGGGAGTCGGGTTCGGGCAAAACCTTGAGTGCGCTGGCCTTGTTGCAGCTGGTGGACAACGCCTGCGTCAGTGGAAAGGCCTATTTTTCAAATCCTTTGCCGACGGATCCGGCGGCGACCGTTGACTTGCTGTCGCTGGACGCGCCAGCAGCGCGCGCCATCCGAGGCCGTGCGATTGCAATGATTTTCCAAGAGCCGATGAGCGCACTCAATCCCTTGTTGACGATAGGGCGGCAAATCAGCGAAGTCTTGCAGCTCAAAATCGGCCTGGGCGCAGCGCCGGCGATGCAGCAGGTGCTGCGACTGCTGGGCGAGGTTGGCATCCCCGAACAACGGGTTCGCGCCTATCCGCACCAGCTCTCCGGTGGTCAACGCCAGCGCGCCATGGTTGCGATGGCCTTGGCCGGCCAGCCCCGTTTGTTGTTGGCCGATGAGCCGACCACGGCGCTGGATGTCAGCCTGCGCGGCCAAATTCTGGATTTGCTCGACACTGTGCGGCAAAAACGCGGCATGGCGGTACTGATGATCAGCCACGACCTGAATCTCGTGCGGCGCTTTGCCGACCGTGTCATGGTGTTGGAGAACGGCCATATCGTTGAGCACGGGCCCGTCGCCGAGGTCTTTGCGCGGCCCCAGCATGCCTATACCAAGCGGTTGATGGACAGCCGCTTGGTGCGTGCTGTGTGCACGTCCAACGTGCCGCAGGGAGTAGGGGGCGAGGCCCTGCAAGCAGACCATGTCTGCGTGACTTATCCCACGCCTTTGCCAGGCTTCAAAGGCTGGTTTCGCCAGGGTGAATTTGTCGCGCTGCAAGGCGCCAGTTTTGTGCTTCCGCGTGCGCAGACGCTGGGTGTGGTGGGCGAGTCGGGCTCGGGCAAGTCGACGCTGGCGTTGGCGGTGCTGGGCTTGCTGGCACACCGGGGCCAGCTTTTGCTGCAAGGCCGCAGCTGGAGCGGCAATGCGCTGCACAACTCGGCGGCCAACAAGGCGCTACGCCAAGTGGTGCAAGTGGTTTTTCAAGATCCTTTTTCTTCCCTGTCGCCGCGCTTGACGGTGGGTGAAATCGTCGGCGAAGGCCTGCTGGTACATGCACCAAAACTGAGCCCGGTCGAGCGCCAGCAGCGGGTTTTGGCGGCGCTGGCCGAGGTTGGGCTGGCGCCGGCGCAGTTTCCCGGCCTGCTAGAGCGCTATCCCCATGCGTTCTCGGGCGGCCAGCGTCAACGCATTGCGATTGCCCGGGCCTTGATCGTGCAGCCGCAGATTTTGGTGCTGGACGAGCCGACCAGCGCGCTCGATGTCACGATCCAAAAACAGGTATTGCAGCTGTTGCAAGGCCTGCAACGTGACAAGGGCCTGAGCTACTTGTTGATCAGCCACGACGTGGCGGTGATCCGTGCCATGGCGCACCAGGTGCTGGTGCTCAAGGACGGCGCAGTCGTCGAGTACGGGGCAAT